>JAVEDG010000251.1 GCA_030841245.1 Actinomycetota bacterium | reverse complement strand
GTGCCGAGCCCGGCGAGGTGCTGGCGTCGGGCACGGTGCGCGAGCTGGTGGTCGGGTCGGGCTTCTCCTTCGAGGAGCGGGGCAGCCACCGGCTCAAGGGCGTCCCGGGGGAGTGGCTGCTCTTCGCCGTACGCCGGTAGGAGCAACGGTCAGAGCGGGCCCACCGCATCTTTGCGCGGCCTGACGCTGCCGCGGCGCGACCGATGAGTCTCGGCCGGTCAATTGGTCTACCCCTTCAGCAGCCAACCGGAAGAGGGATCGAGATGACGACGTACGCCGACGGCCCCGCGGCCCAGATCACCGACGCGCAGCGGCGTACCCGTTGGCTGACGCTGCTCGTGCTGTGCCTGGGCGACCTGATGATCGTGCTCGACACGACCATCGTGAACGTCGCCCTGCCTTCGATGCGCGCCGACCTGGGCTTCTCCGAGACCGCGCTGGCCTGGGTGGTCAACGCCTACGTGCTGACCTTCGGCGGCTTCCTGCTGCTCGGCGGGCGGCTCGGTGACCTGTTCGGTCACCGGCGACTGTTCCTGCTCGGGCTCAGCCTGTTCACCGTCGCGTCGCTGGCCTGCGGGCTGGCCGGCAGCCAGCAGTTCCTGATCGGCGCACGCGCAGTCCAGGGCATCGGGGGAGCGGTCGTCTCCGTCGTTGCGCTCTCGCTGGTCATGACTCTGTTCACCGAGCCCGCTGAGCGGGCGAAGGCCATGGGCATGATCGGTTTCGTGGCGGCGGGGGGCGGCAGTGTCGGCGTACTGCTCGGCGGAGTGCTGACCGACTTGCTCGACTGGCACTGGATCTTCCTGGTCAACGTGCCGATCGGCGTCGTGGTCTTCGCTCTGGTGCGCGGCCTGCTCCCGGTCGGCGGTGGCCGGCCCCAGACCGGTCGCCTGGACATCGCGGGCGCCGCCCTGGTGACAGCCGCGCTGATGACCGCGGTCTACGCCGTCGTCGGCGGCAACGAGGCCGGCTGGACCTCGGTGCGCACCCTGGGGCTCCTCGCAGTCGCGGCGGTGCTGCTCGTGAGCTTCCTGGTGGTCGAGTCGCGCACCGAGGCGCCGATCATGCCGCTCGGGCTGTTCAAGCTGCACAACGTGGCCACGTCCAACGTCGTCGGTGTCCTGTGGGCGGCTGCGATGTTCGCGTGGTTCTTCCTGTCCGCGCTCTACCTGCAGCTGGTACTGGGCTACAGCCCGCTCCAGGTCGGGCTCGCCTTCCTGCCTGCGAACCTCATCATGGCCGTCTTCTCGATCGGTCTGTCGGCCAAGCTGGTGATGCGCTTCGGCATCCGTGCGCCGCTCTCGATCGGTCTCGCCCTGGCCGGCGCCGGCCTGCTGCTGTTCACCCAGGCGCCGGTCGGCGGCAGCTTCGTCACCGACGTGCTGCCCGGCATGGTGCTGCTGGGCTTCGGCGCGGGCATGGCGTTCAACCCGATGCTGCTGGCCGCGATGAGCGACGTGGAGGAGTCCGAGGCGGGCCTCGCGTCCGGAGTCGTGAACACCGCGTTCATGATGGGCGGCGCGCTCGGCCTGGCGACGCTGGCCAGCCTGGCGGCGTCGCGGACCGGGCACCTGGTCGCTGGAGGAGCGCAGCCAGTCGAGGCGCTCGCGAGCGGCTACCACCTTGCGTTCCTGGCCGGCGCGGCGTGCGCACTGGCCGCCTCGGTCGGCGCGCTGCTGCTGCGCACCAGCTCGGCCACGGATCACGTGAGCAGCCCGGTCGAGACGGGGCCCCACCACGAGCAGGGCTGCCGGGCGCGAACGCTCGCCACCGAGCACGGTTAGCCCCCCTCTTCACTGTTGATCATGCAGGACCTGGCCGACCGGGGTGGCCAGGTCCTGCATGATCAACGGCAGAGGTGGCGGGGGAGCGCGTCAGGACCGGGCGCGGACCTGGAAGGTGCGCTGCCAGTCCTCCCGGGTGTCGCCGTCGATCGAGAGCTGCCAGGCGTAGCGGCCGGCGGGCAGCGGCAGCGGAGGGACCGGCACCGCGAAGGCGAAGTCGATGTCGCTGCCGGGTGGCAGCCCCGCGGGGCGCCCCACCTCGAACTGCCCGCTGAAGGTGACGTCCCGCTCGTCCCCGAGCCGGACCGCGCGGCCGTCTGCGTCGACCAGGAAGAGCGAGAACTGGTGCGCCGTGTTGGCGTCACCCCAGGGGACGTCGACCTTGACGGCCAGCGCCATCGGCGGCAGGTCCGGGCCGGTCACCGACCAGCCACCGCCGAGGATGTACAGCTTGCCGTTGACCTCCTGGGCCGCGTCGGCCAGCAGCATCGTCACGCGCATGCCGCCAACCTATGACGCCGGGAGCCGGCCTTGCCGTCGCCCCTGACGTACGACGTCCCGCGCGAGCGGCCTCACGTCCGGTCGCCGAGGAAGCTCCTCCAGCCCTCCGCCACGAGGGCCGGGAGCTCGCACCCAGCGCGCTCAGGCGTCGACCGGCGAGTTTAGCGCGCTCCAGCCGAGGGCGCCGGTGACGTCGATCAGCCGCTCACCGACGGTGAGACCGCCGTCGCCGATCTCGCACAGGTAGAGGCCTGTGTCGTGCCCGCTGTTGCGCATCTTGAGCACGTTGAGAGCCCGGCCCAACCTGGAGGCGCGCTCGATGTACCGCAGCTGGATCACGTTCTGGAACAGGAACATCAGGTCCCCGAAGGTCTCACGACTCGGTGGTCCCATGGTGGTCGTCTCGCTGGTCACGAACAGCGAGGAGCCGTCGGACCGGATCAGCGCCGTCAGGCTCCGAAGGTACGCCGGGAGCCGCTCGACCTCGCGGGACGCGGAGAGCAGCTCGGCAAGGCTGTCGATGACCACCCGTCCGGCCGGCCGCTCGGCGAGCCGCCGGCGGATCGTCGATGCCAGCATGTCGAGGTCGAGCCGGCCGATGGGCACGTGGACGATGGTGAGGCGTTCGTCGTCGAGAGCCCCCTGCAGGTCCCAGCCGACGCCGGCTGCCATCCGGAGCAACTGGTCGGCGGCATCCTGGAAGCTGACGAACAAGCAGTCATCGCCACGGGCGAGTCCCTCGACCAGGTGGCCGAGACAGAGCAGCGTCTTGCCGGCACCGGAGGGGCCGAGCACGAGCGTGACATCCCCGGCGGGGATGCCGCCACCCATCAGCGGGTCGAGGCCCGGGACGCCTGAGCTGACCCGGCCCGCGACGGGCGCGATGCTGAACGCGTCGAGGGTCTCGATGCGCGGGAAGATCTGCACCCCGTCCGACCCGATACGTAGCGCGTGCTGGCCCTCGAGGTGGCTGCCACCGCGCATCTTGACGACGCGCAGCCAGCGGCGGTCGACCGGCTCGCGCGACTCGTAGGACATCTGGATGATCCCGTCGGCCAACGAGAACTCGGCACCGCTCTCGATCTCGTCCGTGGTGTACTCGCCGAGGAGCAGCAGCACGGTGCCGGCGTGAGAGACCCGGCTGGTCATGTCGTACAAGGCGGCGCGGAGAGCCTGGTCGTCGACGAGGTCGCGCAGCAGCTTGGCGCTGTCGATCACCATGATGGCTGGTTCGTCGTCAAGTGCCTTGCGGACGACCTCGCTGACCATCGGCTCGACACCACCCTCGCCGTCGCCTCGCAGCAGGTCGCCGAGATGGAGGTACTCGACCTTGGGGCCGAGCACGGCGGGGTCGAAGAAGCTGAACTGCTCGAGGTGAGCGACGAGCTTGTCATGCGGCTCGGACAGTGTCGTGTAGTAGACGGCCTTGTGCTGCTCGGTCGCGTTGGCGAAGCAGATCTGTTGGGCCAGCGTGGTCTTCCCAGTGCCGGGCGACCCGGCGAAGACGATCGTGGCGCCTGGTTCGAGCCCTCCCCCGAGAACCAGGTCGAGGTCGACGTCACCGGTCGACATGCGCGTCATGCTGGGTGCTGCCCGTTGCCGAGGAGACGGTCCGACACGGCGATCAGCTCTTTCCAGATGTAGGGCTTGCTCAGGACTGCGTCGGCCCCGTGGGCGAGGTGGAGGTCGCCGCTGACCGCAACGATCGGCAGGTGTGCGGTGGCCGGGTTGTCGCGAAGCAGGCGGATGAGCTCGGCACCGTCCATCACCGGCATCATCACGTCCGTCACCACGAGGTTCGGAGCCTCCTCCGAGATGCAACGCATCGCCGCCGCACCGTTGGCCGCCTCTACGACCTGGTGCCCGGCGCGCTCGAACACCCGACGCAGCATGTGACGAAGGTCCGGTTCGTCGTCAACCACGAGAATGGTCGCCATCGCGAGCGCGCTACGACCGGGTCAGTCTGACGGCTGGAAGTCGCCCGCGATCCGCCATGACCAGCGCCACCCCGAGCCTCCCGCTGTCGTCGGTATGAATGACCGGGGTCCGGGGCCAGTTCCCCGCGCGGTCCCGGGGACGTCCACAGCATCGCCCCTCAGATTCGGTCTGGCAATGCGCAGCTCGGATCCCAAGTCGGATCGCAGCCTGCCCGCAGTCTTGCCCGCGGCGGTGGGCCACAGGCGAGAGGAATGCATTCTAGGACACAGCCAACGCCAGGGCCAGAACGAGGCCGACGGCTAGAAGGCAGGCGCCGGCCTTTGCCAGAGTGGCTGCGTGTCTCTGCGAAAGGTTGAAACCCCATCCGTACCGGCCGCCCGGGCCCCTTGTGCGGCCGATCAGCCAGTTGATCGAGCCGTTCACCAGGGCTGCCGCACCGAAGACGACCAGGCCCAGGGCGATAGTCGCCATACGGCGGAGGCTAGTAGTCGATTCGAGCCGCGTCGGCCCCGCCACGGGACGTGCCTACATCACCAGCGGGTGATGGGTTCGGCGAACAGCCGGTCCGGGGGCCGGGGACGGCTGCGCCGCTCACGAGCCGGGCCGCTCCCTCGTTACGGTCCGGATGCGCGCAGTCACAGGATCGCGTGTGAATCACTCACCCGCCAGGGACCGAACGGGCCTCACGTCTGGGCAGAAATTGTCTGGCCCGGACCCTGCTGCACGCTCGGAGCTGGACTATCGTCTAGGGCGCCCGCCGCGTCCCGCATCCCCCGTCGGCCGCGGCGGGCGCCAGCGCCCGGTGAGGCCCGCGCTTTGGGCAAGGGGGGGAGCGCGGGCTCTCACCTGCCCTAGG
>JAVEDG010000223.1 GCA_030841245.1 Actinomycetota bacterium | reverse complement strand
GCCGACCGCGCCGTCCCGGCCGGCCACGAGGTTGCGCCGGAGACGGTTCGGCGACCGGTCAGCGGGTAACCACCACCATCGAGGGCGCCCCTGGGTGGCCGGCGAGTCCACGGCACAGCCCCCATGGCCGACGGTGACACCGACAGTGGCGATCGGAGCAAACCCGGATCAGACCTGCCGATAACGGGGCATTTCCGAACGGTGCGTGCACAGTTGTCGACGGTGTGTAGTTGGACAGGGTCTGAACCACTTGCCGGTTGGCCGCGGGCGTGACGAGTTCGTTATGGTTCCGCGGTCCCCCTGCCCCCGACGACGAGGTCCCCTGACCTTGGCATCCCCTCGCCGCCAGACCGCTGGACGACACCGGCGGCCCAAGAACACCGGTGCGCCCGCCTACCTGACCGCCGCGACGCTCGCCGCGTTCGCCGTCTCCGGGGTCAACGTGCCCGGAGCCATCGGCGCCTCGAGCGACTCCCGCGTCGCCACGAGCACCACGATCAAGCGCTCCGGCTCGCTCGCCGCCCAGCAGCTGCGCGACCGGCTGGCCAACGAGAGCGCCGTGCGCTCCAGCCGGGAACGGGTCGCGCGGGACGAAGCCGTGCGCAAGGCCAAGCGGGACGCCCGCCGCCGGGCCCGGCTGGCCGCGCTGCGGGCCCGCCCGGAGTGGGTGCTGCCGGTCTCGCACTTCCGCCTGACCGCCGGCTTCGGCGAGACGAGCTACCTCTGGAGCACGGTTCACACCGGGCAGGACTTCGCCGCACCCGAGGGCACGCCGGTGCACGCCATCGGAGCCGGGCGGATCATCTTCGCCGGCTGGGACGGCGCCTACGGCTACAAGATCGCCATCGAGCACGACGACGGCACGGTCACCTGGTACGCCCACCTCTCGGCGTTCGAGCAGACCAGCGGCCGGGTCGGGGTCGGTGACGTGATCGGCCTGGTGGGCGCGACGGGCAACGTCACCGGCTCGCACCTGCACCTCGAGGTGCGGCCCGGCAACGGTGCGCCCGTCGACCCGCTGCCCTGGCTGCGCGAGCACGGCGTCACGATCTGAGCCGTCCTCGGCACGACCGCCCAGGGCGGTCAACCGAGCCTGCCTGGGGCTGCTCCGGCGCCGTCCGAGCGAGCCGAGCAGCCTGCTAGAGCTTCTCGACCGGGGCGTAGCGCAGCAGCAGCCGCTTCACGCCCTCGTCCCGGAAGTCGATCGAGGCCACGGCACGTTCGCCGGCACCCTCCACCGACACTACGGTCCCCATGCCGAAGGTGTCGTGCGTGACCCGGTCGCCCGGCGCCAGGCTGACCACCACCCGGTTACCGGGTGAGCGCACCGTCGGCCGGGCCGCGACGTCGGCGATCGCGGGGCGGCTGGCCACCGACGACTCGGCGCGACGCCAGTCGACCAGCTCGTCGGGCACCTCCTCGAGGAACCTCGACGCCGGGTAGTGCTGCGGGGCTCCCCACGCACTGCGGACCACCGCGCGCGTGAGGTAGAGGCGCTGCTCGGCCCGGGTGATCCCGACATAGGCCAGCCGGCGCTCCTCCTCCAGCTCGGTCGGGTCGCCGAGCGAGCGCAGGTGCGGGAAGACGCCGTCCTCCAGGCCGGTGAGGAACACGACCGGGAACTCCAGGCCCTTGGCGGTGTGCAGGGTCATCAGCGTGACGACGCCGCCGGCGCCGTCCTCGTCGGGGATCTCGTCGGAGTCGGCGACCAACGCGACCTGCTCGAGGAACCCGGTCAGGTCGCCGTCGGGGTTGGCCTCGTCGTACTCGCGGGCGACCGCCACCAGCTCCTGGAGGTTCTCGACGCGGGTCTCGTCCTGCGGGTCGGCCGACGCGGCGAGCTCGGCGAGGTAGCCGCTGCGGTCGAGCACCGCCTCGAGGACGGTCGCCGCCCCGGTGCCGGCCTCGACCAGCACCCGGAGGTCGTCCATCAGCTGGCGGAAGCCCTGGAGGGCGGCCAGCGAGCGCGGCGCCAGCCCGTAGGCGTCCTCGCAGCGCCGGAGCGCGGCGTTGAACGTCGTGGCGTCGCGCTGGGCGAGCGCCTCGACACAGGCCTGCGCCCGGTCACCGATCCCCCGCCTGGGCGTGTTCAGGATGCGGCGCAACGAGACGGTGTCCTCGGGGTTGGCCAAGGTTCGCAGGTAGGCCAGGGCGTCGCGCACCTCCCGCCGCTCGTAGAACCGCACCCCGCCGACCACCTTGTAGGGCATGCCGACCCGGATGAACACCTCCTCGAACACCCGGGACTGCGCGTTGGTGCGGTAGAAGACCGCCACCTGGCCCGGTTGGACGCCCTGGTCGTCGGTCATCCGATCGACCTCGGAGGCGACGAACGCCGCTTCGTCGTGCTCGTTGTCGGCGACGTACCCGATCGCGAGCGCGCCGGTGCCGGCGTCGGACCAGAGGTTCTTGGGCTTGCGGCTGCTGTTGCGCGCGATCACCGAGTTAGCGGCGGACAGGATCGTCTGCGTGGACCGGTAGTTCTGCTCCAGCAGGATGGTGCGGGCGTCGGGGTAGTCCTGCTCGAAGTCGAGGATGTTGCGGATCGTCGCGCCGCGGAACGCGTAGATCGACTGGTCGGCGTCACCGACGACGCACAGCTCGGCCGGCGGCAGCTCGGGGACGGCGGGGTCGCCGCTGCTGACACCGTCGACCCCGACCAGCTCGCGGACCAGGACGTACTGCGCGTGGTTGGTGTCCTGGTACTCGTCCACCAGCACGTGCCGGAACCGGCGCCGGTAGTGCTCGGCGACGTCGGGAAACGCCTGGAGCAGGTTGACGGTGGTCATGATCAGGTCGTCGAAGTCGAGGGCGTTGGCCTGCTGCAGCCGCCGCTGGTAGAGCGCGTAGGCCTCGCCCAGCTTCGTCTCGATGTGCGTCTGGGCCCGCGACGCGAACGTCTCGTGGTCCATCAGCTCGTTCTTGAGGTTGCTGACCTGGACCGAGAACGCCTTGGGGCTGTAGCGCTTGGGGTCCAGGTCGAGGTCGCGGCAGACCAGCGTCATCAGCCGCTGTGAGTCGGCCTGGTCGTAGATCGAGAAGCTCGAGCTGAGCCCGACCTGCTTGGCCTCGCGGCGCAGGATGCGCACGCAGGCCGAGTGGAACGTGCTGACCCACATCGCCTTGGCCCGCGGGCCGATCAACGCCGAGACGCGCTCCTTCATCTCGCCCGCGGCCTTGTTGGTGAAGGTGATCGCCAGGATCTGGCCCGGGTGGGCGTGCCGGGCCGAGAGCAGGTAGGCGATGCGATGGGTCAGGACCCGCGTCTTGCCGGATCCGGCCCCGGCCACGATCAGCAGCGGCGAGCCCTCGTGAACGACGGCCGCACGCTGCTGCGGGTTGAGCCCTTCGAGCAGGTCCGCGGGCTTGCGCGCCGGCTCGGACGGTGCGGGCGCGGAGTCGTCGAAGAGAGTGCTCATCCTCCGGTCGAGTCTAGGCGGAGGACCGGACACGACAGGTCCGGCAACCGGTCGGGAGACCGGTCAGAGGAAGTAGCTGTCGGGAGACCGGTCAGCGGAGGTAGCTGTCGGGGGACCGGTCAGCGGAAGTAGCCGGCCGCGTCCACGGTGAGGTCCGTGGTGCCTGCCGCGTTGCGTACGCCGATCCGCCCGGTGCTTCCCGGCACGACGACCATCAGATCCCCCGCGGGCTCGGTGGCGGCCGGGGTGAGCTGGGTCACCGACGGACGGGTCAGCCCGCCGGGCCACATCGTCTCGGCCGTGCTCGCGTCGGGGTTGATGGCCCGGCCGGCGACCAGCACCGCGGCGACACCCGTGCTCGGCACGCCGGCACGGCCGGCGGCCTGGAAGGTGACCGCGCGGCCGGCCGTCATCGGCCCCACGACGCCGTAGTCGGCCTGCGTGTCGACCAGCCGCTTGCGGACGACCGGCACGAAACGTGCGCCACCGGGGACCGAGGCCGGGGCGAACACACCCTGCACGTCGACATTGAGCGTGACGGCACTGGTGGACGGGTTGCGCAGCTCCGCGATTCCACCCACGG
>JAVEDG010000210.1 GCA_030841245.1 Actinomycetota bacterium | reverse complement strand
CGGCCCCCGCCGCCGCGGTGCCCTTGGGGAACGCCGTCGACGCGAAAGTGAAGGGCCGGGTTCCCTCAACCTGGACGGGGACCTCGTCGGCCTGGGCGCGCGCGCTGTCGAGCTGCACGGAGGAGCTGGTGGGAGACACGGTCACGAACGCGGTGACCTCCTCGAGCCTGTCGGCGGAGGTGGGGTTGCCGATGAGCGCACGTGGGACGGTGAGTGTGTAGGTCCGGGCGCCGGTCTTGGCCGAAGTCGACGTCGAGCCTGGGACGGTCGCGGTGTCAGCGATCGGAGGCGCGCCGTACTGCAGGTAGTTCGGCTTGCAGCCCGATACCGAGCAGAGGTCGACGCTGGAGGTCGCACCGGCGTAGTACGTCGGTGCCGCGTCGGTCGCTCCTTGCTCGATGCCGGCATGGAAGAGCTTGTTGCCCTGCTGCCAGCGGACCACGAGCTCGACGTCAGGGACCTTGGCGCCGAGTGCGGCATCGGCCAGCGAGCCGCCGGTCGTCGTGACGGTGATCTTCAGGGCGCCGGACGTCCCGCCCAGCATGACCTTGCTGATGTCCGCGCCGCCTAGCGGCGTACCGCCTAGCGGTTTGAACAACGCGTCGCCGGAGGGATCGGTGACGCTGGTACGAGGAGCGGTGCTCTCTTGAGCGCTGAGCGACCGGCCGGTCCAGGCGTTGGTACCCGTCTGCTGCATGACCACGGTGTCGACGGCCGCGCCGCTATGATCAGCGGCGCTGTCGCCGCCTGTCTGTGAGAGGCCGTTGCTGGTGTCTGCGTAGACGATGCGGGCGCGGCCGTCAGGCCCGATGGTCAGCTTGAAGAAGTCCGCCAGGTTGCGGTTGCCGGCTTCTGTGATGCAGGCGGTGCCGAGCAGGCAGATGTCGTTGTAGTGCATCGGGTGGGGGGTCGCCCGTGCCTGCGCCACCGTCGGCGTGCTTCCTGATGCCCCGGTGACCTGGGCGAAGTAGACGTCCCATGCCTGGTTGGCGTGCGCGCTGGGCCCGTCGGGGCCGAGTTGCGAGAGGGTGCGGTCGGTGCCGTACCACGCGACGTCGAGAATGCCGGGACCACCGGCCTGCGCCCACGGGAAGACGTTGACGTTCGACGGTGGTCGGCTGATCTGCCGAGGTGCGGTCCATGTCGACCACCCGCTCGCCGCGGCAGCGGTCGAGTAGTAGGTCTGGAAGTCGTTGCCCTGCACCCACACCGCGTAGAGGTTGCGTGCGGTGTCCTCGGTGAGGATCGGGAACAAGGTCTGGGGATCGCCCGGCAGGCTGTCGGCGATATCGTTGTAGTGGAACGTCAACGTCCCGTCCGCTGCAGGAGTCCCGACCGCAAGCGACAGGCCGGTGCTGTTCTTTGCGACAAGACCCAGGAAGTCGCCGGTGTGCTGGTCGACGACCGGGGTGCCGTGGTTCGGGGAGTAGGGGCTGGTGTCGCCGTACTCCCCGGCCTTGGTCGTGTAGGTCACCCCGTTCGTGCTCATGTCCACGCGGTCGCCGAAGAGCTGGTCGTTGTACGTCATGTAGACCAGAGGCTTCGGCCCGTCGTACGGCGAGACGGTCTGGTCGGACGCCTGAGGGTCGAACAGAGCCATCCACTGGCGGTCGCCCGGGGGTGAGTCGCAGCCCAACGGGCTGGAGGCTGTCGTCGCGCCGTCGTCCGGCGTCGTAGCTGCCGTGAAGCAGGTGAGTGCGTAGAGGTCGTTGTAGAACGTCCGGCCGTTGTGGGCGATAGCGATCTCGGTGTCGCCTCCGCCGGGGCCGAGGTCGCTCTTGGACGGCTCGAATCCCGTCGGCATCGTGTTCTGGGGCAGATCCTGCACCAGGCGGTAGGAGTCCCCGCCATCTACCGACACGTTCCAGACCGAACGCTGGGTACCGGTGCCCTGAGGGCCGGACACGTGCACGGCCCCGGTGCGCGGGTTGACTGCGATGTCCGGCTCGCCGTAGACGTGGATCGGGTCGACCACCCGCGGCACCCCGAATGTCGCGCCGGAGGTGCCGGCTGACGCGGTGCTCAGCGGTAGAGCTGCGGCGACGCCCATGGCAAGAGCGAGGACGGCAAGGCGAGAGCGGCGCACGCGCACCTCCGGGCCAGCGGGACGGCTGAAGGGCACCGTACGCCTGACTAGTCATATTTGACTAGTCAGGCAAATCACCTCATCATGGCGTCGCCCCGAGGAAGGCCCGTGCGCGCCCGCCCGTCGAACGGCATCAGCCCGACTGGCAGTAGTCCAAGCATCAGGCCGCTGACCTGGACGAACGTGAGAGCCGACGCCCGGATTTGAACCGGGAACCGCCCGATTACAAGTCGGGTGCGCTGCCAGTTGCGCCACGCCGGCGGCGATTCGAAGTCTAGTCGGCCCGCCACGCAGATCGTTTTCTCCGGGTTCGCCACGCTCCGCCCCAGAGTGCACCAGCCAGCACTAGTGCGGAGACTGCTCCAACTGGGCGACAAAACTGAACTTCCCTTTACCAAACTCCGACCAAGCCATGTGGGGGCAACAACGCCACGACAGATCGGGAATCGATGGTGAGCACGGACGTCAGAGAGGCTGGGGCCTCGACGTCCGGACGGCAACCGTCGGCGCACGAGAGAGCGCCGACAACAGCCGACACCGCATTCCCTTCGGCGCTGTCGTCGCGGGCAGGCGCCGCCGGGCAGGCTTGGGTGGGGTACTTCGGCCTCCCGGCGGCGCTGGCCGTTATCTCGGCCTTCGTCACCCCGCAGCACGCACAGTGGCTGGTCACGATCGGCGGCACCCTGGCGGTTGTCGCGGTAGGCGTCGCCGTCGCCGCCGAGCGTCGCCGCGGCGTCGCCGTGGCTCGACAGCCGTTGACGCTCATCGGTCTTGGCTTCTGTTTCGTGCTCACGGGCGAGGTGATGCACGCCCTCGGCTCCGGCTTCCCGTCGTCCGCCGACGCACTGGCTGTCGTCAGCTACCCGCTGCTCATCGCCGGGCTTGTCCGACTGACCCGCGCCCGGTTCCGCGAGAGCGCGCTCGACACGTTGCTCGTCGCGGCGATCGTGCCTGCATCGATCGGTGTCTTCGGCTGGTTGCCTCTCGTCGAGGCCATCCGTCACTGGGTGCCGGGCGCCGACGGGCACGCATGGGCCGCCGCAGCCTTCCTCGTGGTCGACGGACTCGCTCTGGCCATCATCACGAGGCTGGCCGTCTCCTTCCGCGGCAAGCCTGCTGCCTACCAGCTCCTGCTCGGCGCATTCGCGTGCTCGCTCGGATCACACGTGTCACGAACCGTCGGCTCGGTCACCGACATGGTGCCCGCGCCGTTCGGCTCCCAGGGCCTGATGCTGCTCTGCTTCGCGCTGGTGGCCGGTGCCTCGTTGCACCCGAGCATGCGGCGCGCGTCGCGGGCCGGTACGACGCCCGCGCGCCCCGTGGGCCGCGGCCAGGTCGTCATGCTGATGGTCGCCGTCCTCTTCGGCCCGGCCATCGTCGTGTGGCGCTACGCCGACCGCGGCTCCTGGGTGATCCTGGCCGCCTTCGGGCCTGCCGTGGTGTCGTTGCTCGTCGTGGCCCACCTCTCACGGATGATCCGGGAGCGTCAGCGCCTGGAGTTCGCCAGCAACCACGACCCGCTCACGGGTTTGCCGAACCGCAGCTGCCTGCACGACCGGCTGGAGCTGGCGCTCAACCGCGTGGACGCGCACGACACACCGTTCTCGGTGATGTTCCTCGACCTCGACCGGTTCAAGAACGTCAACGACAGTCTCGGCCACGATTGCGGCGACGACCTGCTGCGGGCGGTCGCACACCGGTTGACCGCGGCGGTACGCCAGGGAGACACCGTCGCACGCATCAGCGGTGACGAGTTCGGCGTACTGCTGCCCGGAGCGGACGCGGATGTCGCGATGGAGGTCGCCGCCAGGATGCTGGCGCAGTTCCGCCGACCCTTCACGATCGCCGGCCGTTCGCTGTTCATGAGTCCCAGCATCGGCGTCGCGGTGCATCCGGAACACGGCGAGGACGTGGAGTCCCTGCTGCGTCACGCAGACGCCGCGATGTACCGCTCGAAGTCGGCCGGGCGCAACACGGTTCGCGTGTACGACGGGAAGATGGAGTCGTTGGCCCAGCGCCAGCTGGCTGTCGAGAACGGTCTGCGCGACGCGCTCGGCACCGGTCGACTCACGCTCCACTATCAGCCGCGTGTCGACGTACGGACCGGCCACGTCGCGGCCGTCGAGGCGCTGGTCCGCTGGAACCACCCGGTGCAGGGACTCATCCCGCCAGGCGCATTCCTCCGCGTCGCGGAGGAGACCGGGCTGATCGCCGCGATCGGCGAGCGAGTACTCACGGAGGCGTGCCAGCAGGCCGCGGACTGGAGGGCCGACGGACACCCCGACCTGGTCGTGTCGGTCAACGTGTCTGCCCGGCAGTTCCAGGTGCAGGACCTGCCCGCGGTCGTCGCGTCTGCTCTGGAAGCGGCCGGGCTGCCGGCCCAGGCCCTCGAGCTCGAGCTGAGCGAGAGCATCGGGCTCGACCCGGACGGCCCCGTACGACCTGCTCTGGCACAGCTGCAGGCCATGGGCGTGCGGTGCTCGATCGACGACTTCGGCACCGGTCACAGCTCGATCAGCTACCTCAACGAGTACCCGGTCCAGTCCATCAATCTGGACCGCGGCTTCGTCGAGAGGATCGGCCCAGACGAGGACGCCCCGATGGTGCGTGCCCTGATCGCCATGGCCCACCACCTCGGCATGCGCGCGGTCGCCAAGGGGGTCGAGACCCCGGAGCAGCTGGCCTTCCTGCGCACCCACGGGTGCGACGAGGCACAGGGCTTCCTGTTCGCGCGGCCCTTGCCGGCCGACCTGCTGGAGACGTTCCTCGTCAGTGCCGCCCCGCCGGCATCGGGTGTCCGCCTGCTCCCGGAGGCGGCCGGAGTGGTCCCGATGATCCGCGCATGGGACGAGGCGGCGCTCGGCGGATACCTCTGGGAGCTCACCGCGGAGGACCCCGCTGACCGCCGACGTCGAGGCGGTGTCATCGACGACGAGATGCCGGGTGGGCGCCGGACCCTGATGCTTGCGGCGTGCGGTGGGGTCGTTGCCGTCCCGATCCTGCTCGGCCTCGGCGCCGGTGGCGGGCTGCCTCCGGTCGTCCAGGCCCGGCTCCAGGACGCGAGCGCGGCACTCGGCGCGTCGCAGCCCAGCTCCATGCCGAAGAACGCCGGGCAGCACGTCGTTGACCCGGCAGGCATGAACGGTTCACCACAGGACCACCGGGGACACGGAAGCAAGAACCGCCGCGCGCTGACCTCGGGCGCCGGCCCCTCGACGCCCTCGACCGGGTCGGCGAGCGGCGGCGGGGCAGCAGCGGGCGATCACTCCGGCACCGGGAGCGGCGCTACGACGTCGACCCGTCCGACGCTGGCCGCGACGGGGCGCCGGCACGGCTCGAGCAGCAGTACGCCGGGCAAGGGCACCGGGAAGCGGAGCCCCACCAGGTCCAACAAGCCGACAACGGGTCCCGGACCGCGGGGCAACGATCACCCCACGAGCAAACCTCACCCGTCGCACACACCTCCGAAGGGTCAGACGGGTCCGACGAGCCCCAAGGGCAAGACGGCTCCCAGCACGACGACCACGACCGCGAGCACCGCTCCGGCGACCACCGCCACCGGACACCGCCACGGGCCGGGCGGCAAGCCCTGACCTCACGGCCCTCAGTCGGTCGGTGACTCGGGCGGGGCGAAGACGACCGCGACTTCCAGGTCGGCCGTGATGTCGACGAAGCGGTGCCGCTCGCGGGCCGGCACGAACGCGAGACTGCCCGATCGCACCGGATGGTGCTCACCGTCGACGTCGAGCGCTGCCTCGCCGCCGAGTACGACGTAGATCTCGTCCTCGTCGTGCGGCCGCTGCGTGTCCGAGCTCCCGGCCGGCAACCGGTAGACCCCGGCACTGAGCGCGGCCGAGCGCACGACCTCCGACCACGGCTCCGCGTCGACCTCGCTCGCCCGCACGACGTACGCCGGTGGGCGCGCCGGGCTGACGCCGTGGGTGGGCCAGAACGGCCACTCCTCGAACGCAGCCGCCCGACCGTCCGCCGCGAAGCGCACCACCCAGAGGTCGAGGTACTCCTGGCGCACCGGCCGGCCGTAACGCACCAGGACCCGCACGACTCCGATGTCGCCCGCCAACGAGACCACCTCGCGGGTCATCGTGAAGACCTCGGCCGGCCCCTCGCGCTCCAGGTCCCACATTGCCGTGATCGCGTCGAGCCCGACCACGGGCGACGCGTAAGGCGACTGGAGGTACGTCGCGTCCTCGGTGAACAGCAGCGCCAAGCCGTCCGTGCCGGTCGAGCGCCACGCGTGCTCGTAGTCGTCGACCCAGCGCAGCAGCCCCTGCTCATCCATGCCGCGCAGTCAACCACTGTCGCCGCGGAGCAGCCGGCGCGAGACGATGGACATGTGCCCCTGCAGATCCTGGCCACACCGGACGACCCAGCGCTGCTCGACCTGCCCTGGGACGTCGAGCTGGAGCGCTGGCCCGCGGACCAGCTGGTCAGCCTGCCCCGCGGCATCTCGCGGCACGTGGTCCGGTTCGTACGTCTGGGCGGCCGCGTGTACGCCGTGAAGGAGGTCAATGCCAGGCTGGCCCGCCGGGAGTACGACCTGCTGCGCCGGCTGGAGCGGGCCGGGATGCCGGCGGTCGAGGCGGTCGCGGTGCTCACCGGACGGGAGACGGCCGACAGCGAGGCCCTCGAGTCGGCGCTGATCACGCGGCATCTGCAGTTCTCGCTGCCCTACCGGGCGCTGTTCTCCTCGACGCTGCGCCCCGAGACGGCCAACCGGTTGCTCGACGCGCTCGCGGCCCTGCTGGTCCGGCTGCACAACGCGGGCTTCTACTGGGGCGACTGCTCGCTGTCCAACACCCTGTTCCGGCGCGATGCCGGCGCCTTCGCGGCGTACCTGGTCGACGCCGAGACGGGAGAGATGCACCCGCAGCTCTCCGACGGACAGCGCCGCACCGACCTGGACACGGCGCAGACCAACATGACCGGCGAGCTGCTCGACCTGCGCGAAGGCGGCCTGCTCCACGAGTCGATCGACCCGGTCGAGACGGCGGAGCAGATCACCCTGCGCTACGAGAGCCTGTGGGAGGCGCTGACCGCTCCCGACGACATCGAGATGGGCGAACGATGGCGGGTCGAGCAGCGGGTCCGCCGGCTCAACGACCTCGGCTTCGATGTCGCCGAGATGCAGATCGCAATCCGCGAGCCTGGTCGCAGGTACATCGTGACCCCGAAGGTGGTCGACGCCGGGCACCACTCCCGTCGACTGCTGCGGCTGACCGGTCTCGACGTGCAGGAGAACCAGGCTCGCCGGCTGCTCAACGACCTCGACAGCTACGTCGCCGAGGCCCGGGCCAACGACCCCACGGCCCCCGACGAGCTGGACGAGGAGATCCTGGCGCATCGTTGGCTGGCGGACCGGTTCACGACGGTCGTCGCAGCCGTCCCCCGCGAGCTGCGCGGCAAGCTGGAGCCGGCCGAGGTGTTCCACGAGGTGCTCGAGCACCGGTGGTTCCTCTCTGAGCAGGCCGGCCGCGACGTGGGCCTGCAGGCTGCGGCGCGGGACTACGTCGACACCGTGCTGCGCTCGAAGCCTGACGAGCAGGCGGTCCTCGGCTCGCGCCTCGGCCTGCCCACCGAGACGTCCGAGCCCGGCGAGTCCGGCGAGTCCGGCGAGTCACCCCCATGATCCGTTGGGACGTTGGGACAACGACACGCCGCAGGGTCACCGGCGAGTCGTTTCCCAACGTGCCGAACGATCTTGGCATGGCGCCTCAGCCGGTCCGGCGGCGCCGACTGATCTCGTAGAGCGCGACGCTCGCCGCGACCCCGGCGTTGAGCGACTCGGTGCCGGCCGACATCGGGATCGACACCACCAGGTCGCACGTCTCGCGAACCAGTCTGGACAGGCCGCGGCCCTCAGAGCCGACCACGACGACGATCGGGGAGGTTGCCAGCTCGAGACCGTCGAGGGCGACGTCGCCGTCCCCGTCGAGGCCGACCACGAAGACGCCCGCGCTGCGGTAGTCCTGCAACGTGCGGGTCAGGTTCGTCGCCTGGGCGACCGGCAGCCTGGCGGCCGCGCCCGCCGACGACTTCCACGCCGAGGGGGTCATCCCGGCCGATCGGCGCGCCGGCACGACGACGCCGTGCGCGCCGAAACCGGCCGCCGACCGGACCACGGCGCCGAGGTTCCGCGGGTCGGTGACACCGTCGAGAGCGACGAACAGCCCAGGCTCGGCAGTGGTCTCGGCGCGCGCCAGCAGGTCGTCGGGATGCGCGTAGACGTACGCCGGGACGGTGAGTGCGATCCCCTGGTGCACGGCCCGGTCGGTCAGCCGGTCCAGCTCGGTGCGCGGTGCTTCGAGCACCGCGATGGACCGCCTGCTCGCAATCTTGATCGCCTCGCGGATGCGGTCGTCACTGTCGATGCGCTCCGCGACGTAGAGCGCGCTGGCCGGTATCTCGGCGCGCAGCGCCTCCACGACGGAGTTGCGACCGGCCACGGTCTCGACCTTGGCCCGGTCCTTGCGTGCCGGAGCCGTCCGACCGGCGTCACGTGGGCTGCGGGACCGTACGGCGGGGCCGTTCCCACCCGTACCCGACTGCTTGGTCGCCGACCTCGCCCGCCGGGTTGCCGGGTGACCCGGACGGTCGGTCGCGACCGGGGTCGGCCCCTTGCCGCGCAGGCCCTTGCGCCGCTGACCGCCGCTCCCGACGACCTGGCCCTTCTTCGAACCCGTCTTGCGCTTGGCGCCGCGCCGTTCACTGTTGCCGGCCACTCAGGGCCCCTCTCGTAAGGTCCAGCGCGGTCCGTGCGGAGTGTCTTCGACTGCTACGCCGGCAGCACCGAGCCCGTCGCGGATGCGGTCCGCGGCCGTGAAGTCCTTGCGCTCCCGCGCCGCAGCCCGTTCGTCGAGCGCCACTGCCACGAGCCCGTCGACCACGGCGCGCAGCTGCGAGCCGCCGCCCGGCTCGCCGCGCCAGTGGGCGGAGCGCGGGTCGAGGCCGAGCACGTCGAGCATCGCTCTGGTCTCGGCCAGCCGGTCGCGCAACGCGTCCTTGTCGTCGCCGCCGAGGAGCTTGTTACCCTCGCGCACGCTCTCCTGCAGCACGGCGAGTGCCGCCGGCACCGACAGGTCGTCGTCCATCGCGGCCGCGAACGCCGTGGGGACCTCGCCGAGGTCGCCCTCACCTACCATCTCGGCCGCCCGCGTCACGAAGCCCTCGATCCGCTGGTACGTCGCGGCCGCCTCGTCGAGGGCCTCCTCGGAGAACTCCACGACCGACCGGTAGTGGGCGGCGACGAGGTAGTAACGCAGCTCGACCGGCCGGACCCGCTTGACCACCTCGGAGACGAGCAAGGTGTTGCCGACCGACTTGCTCATCTTCGACCCGCCAAGGTTGAGCATCGCGTTGTGCATCCACAACCGGGCGAACGGGCGCCCGGCTGCGGTCGACTGGGCAAGTTCGTTCTCGTGGTGCGGGAAGCGCAGGTCGAGGCCGCCGCCGTGGATGTCGAACTCGGGGCCGAGGTACTTGCCCACCATGGCCGAGCACTCGAGGTGCCAGCCGGGTCGGCCGCGGCCCCAGGGAGTGTGCCAGGACGCGGTCTCGGGCTCGCCCGGCTTGTGCCCCTTCCACAGCGCGAAGTCGCGCGGGTCGCGCTTGCCCCGGGGGTCGGCGTCGGCAGCCGCCTCCATGTCGTCGATGCGCTGGTTGGACAACCGCCCGTAGTCCGGCCAGGAGCGCACGTCGAAGTACACGTCGCCCGACCCGTCCCCGGCCGGGTAGGCGTAGCCCGCCTCGATCAGCTCGCCCATCAGCTCGACCATCTCGGGGATGTGGCCGGTGGCCCGCGGCTCGTAGGTCGGTGGCGCACAGCCCAGCACGTCGTACGCCGCGTGCAGCTCGCGCTCGTTGGCATAGGCGAGCGCCCACCACTCGCGGCCGGCCTCGGCCGACTTGACCAGGATCTTGTCGTCGATGTCGGTGACGTTCGCGACGATCATCACCTCGACGCCGGCGTGCTCGAGCCACCGGCGCAGGACGTCGAAGGCGACCTCCTTGCGGATGTGCCCGATGTGCGGCGCGCCCTGGACCGTGAGCCCGCAGTGGTAGACGCCGACCTTGCCGGGCGTCACGGGCACGAGGTCACAGACCTCGCGGGTCAGGGTGTCGTAGAGGCGCAGGCTCACCGGTCAAGGGTACGGGTCCGCACGGTCCCCTCGGTCCACGTCCGGCCCCGCCTCATGACGGCTGCGCACCGCGGCGACGACCGTGGCGGTCACGCTACCGCCGTCCCCTCTTCTTGCTCCCACTTCGGGGGCGGCGCGGCTCGGGCGGCGGGATCCGGTTGACCGCGCGGACCGCGATGACGAAGACGCCGACCAGCAGGCCGACGCGCAGGAAGACGCTGACCAGGAAGGCGTAGACCAGACCGACGTACCGGGCCGAGTCCGTGGGCAGCACGGTGACGCCCAGGACCGTCAGTACCGACGCGAACAACAACGGGCCGAACAGCCAGGTCCGCACGTGCAGCGGGACACGCCGCCAGGACCGCCGGGCCGGGGGCGCCGTCAGCTTGAGCAGGACCGGGCCGCTCAGCCACAGGATCGACACGAGCCCGAGCATGCCGAGCACGGTGCGAACGGGGCCGGGCACGACGTAGCTCAGCAGCAGCAGCGCGGCGACGAGAGCCGTGACCACCAGCCAACCGACCCAGATCACCATCACGGCCAGCCGTTCCAGGTCGTCCTCGGCCGGGCGGAGCCGCAGCGCGCGGCGGACCCTGGCAGCCAGTCCCCTCATTGCCCGGGCACCACCAGGGCAGTCGCGATCGCGGCGACTCCCTCGCCGCGTCCGGTAAGGCCGAGCCCGTCGGCCGTCGTGGCCGACACCGACACCGGTGCGCCCACCACCCCGCCGAGCGCGCTCTCCGCCTCGTCGCGGCGCGTCCCCAGCCGCGGCCGGTTGCCGATGACCTGGACACTCACGTTCCCGACGGCGAAGCCGGCTGCCCGCACCCGTTCCACGACCTCGCCGAGCAGCTGGGCGCCGCTCGCGCCGCTCCAGCGTGGGTCGCCGGTGCCGAACACCGCGCCGAGGTCGCCCAGCCCCGCGGCAGCGAGCAGGGCGTCGCACACCGCGTGCGCCGCGACGTCACCGTCGGAGTGCCCGGCGAGCCCGGCGCCGGCCTCCGGCCAGTCGAGGCCGGCCAGGCGCATCGGCCGACCGGCTCCGAACGGGTGGACGTCGACCCCGACACCGACGCGCGGGAGGCCGCTCACGTCCCTGGCTCGGGACCGGCTGCTGTGGAGGTGGCAGGGGCGCCGGCAGCGCCGGGCGGGCCGGCCGGCTTCGCGAAGACCATCCGGCCGTTTGCCGTGGTCAGCACGCTGGTGACCGCGACGAGGAGCTCGCGGCCGACGGCCTCACGAGAGCGCTCGACGACGACCATGGTCCCGTCGTCGAGGTAGCCGATCGCCTGCCCGTGCTCCTTGCCGGCCTTGATGAGCAGGACACTGACCTCGTCACCGGCTCCCACCGGTGGCCGCAGCGCGAGGGCGAGCGCATGGAGGTTCATGACGCGTACGCCGGCGAGCGCGGCCACCCGGGCGAGGTTGGTGTCCAGGGTGAGTAGTGCCGCCGGCCGGTCGAGACAGATCCGCACCAGCTTGGCGTCCACCTCGGTCACGGCGGGCACCTCGTCCTCGAGGACCGTGATCTCCACCGCCGGCTCGCGGCGCAGCGTCTCGAGGACCTCCAGGCCGCGCCGGCCCTTGGCCCGCCGCAGGTCGTCGCCCGCGTCGGCCAGGCCCTGCAGCTCACCCAGGACCGGGGCGGGCACCAGCATCGTCCCGTTCAGGAAGCCGGCCCGCA
>JAVEDG010000200.1 GCA_030841245.1 Actinomycetota bacterium | reverse complement strand
GGCCCGGTGACGTAGCCGTCGACCGAGGTCGTGATGGATGCGATGACCTTGCCCATGGTGCCTCCTCCATCGGGGTCCTCGCACGGTAGACCGGTCCGTGGCCGAGAACTCATCTCGATGTGGCAGGTGTGCCCCCGCTCGCGGTCGATCCTGATCGGAATGGCCACCACGGGGGCAGCCTCAGATCCCTCGAAAGTCGCCGACCAGCACAAAAGTGCTGGTCAGGGTGGAGCCGCCTATCGGAATCGAACCGATGACCTACGCATTACGAGTGCGTCGCTCTAGCCGTCTGAGCTAAGGCGGCGTGACCACGGCGTACCGCGGCACGGCGCACCAGCCTACCGGTTCGCCCGTGAGCCCCGCTCAGTGACAACGGGTGCCGGGAACCGGCAGCGTCCCGTGGACCAGGTAGGCATCGACAGCGTCGTCGGTGCAGCTGCTGCCGAACCCGTACGCCGTGTGGCCGACCCCGACCCGGGTGAGCAGCCGTCCGTGGTCGAGCTCCTGGGCCAGCGACCGCGCCCAGGGCCATGGTGTCGCCGGGTCCCGTGTCGTCCCGACCACCAGGATCGGGGCCGAACCGGGTGCATGGATCGGGTGCGGATGGTCGAGGACGGGCCTGGGCCAGGTCCCGCACGGCATGCCGCTCCAGGCCAGCCACGCTCCGAACGGCCCCGACACCGACGTGAAGCGTCGGGCCCGCGCCGCCAGCCGGTGCGGATCAGCTTCGGACGCGCGGTCGAGGCAGTTCACGGCGTAGATCGCGTCGTTGGCGTTCGATGCGAAGTGGCCGCTCGGGCCGCGTTCGGTATAGGAGTCGGCCAGAGCCAGCAGCCGCTGCCCGTCACCGTGCAGCGAGTCGGACAAGGCAAGCCGCAGCACCGGCCACGTCCCCTTGAAGTAGAGCGCGCCCGCGACTCCGAGCAGGGCAAGCGCCTGCACCACCGGGCGGCCCGGTTCGCCCGTGAGGGGGTGGCTGTCGGTGCGGTCCAGCATGTCCTCGACCTGCTTCGTCCCCTGCGCCACGCTGCCGGACAACGGACAGCCGGTGTTGCGCAGACAGTCGGCCACGAACGACTCGAGCTCCCGCTGGAAGCCGCGCGCCTGGCCGCGCTCGATCTGCTCCTCGGACAGGGCCGGGTCGACCACGCCGTCGAGCACCATGCGCCCGACGCGGCGCGGGAAGAGGTCGGCGTAGGTCGCGCCGAGGAAGGTGCCGTAGGACTTGCCGAAGTAGTTCAGCTTCTTGTCGCCGAGGACCGCACGCAGCACGTCCATGTCGCGCGCCGCGTCGCGGGTGTCGACGTGCCCGAGCAGCCGGGCGCTGTGCGCCGCGCAGCGCCGGCCGAGCTGTCGCGAGGCCTGCGTGATCCCGCGGACCTCCGCCGGGGTGTCCGGCGACGGGTCGACCGCGAGGTAGGCGTCGGTCTGCGCGCCGTTCATGCAGTGGATGGGTGTGCTCTCGCCGACACCGCGCGGGTCGAAGCCGACGATGTCGTAGTGAGACCGCACCGTGTCGCCGATCAGGAACTCGGCACTGCGCGCGTACGAGATACCGGGGATCCCCGGGCCGCCGGGGTTGAGCAGCAACGACCCGAGCCGGTGACCGCCCTCGGCATGCTTGCGCACCACGGCCAGGGTGATCGTGCCGGCGCTCGGGTGCGAGTAGTCGAGCGGCACCCTGATCCGCCCGCAACGGAACCCCCCGCCGCAGTCCTTCCAGGCCGGTGACTGACGGTAGAAGCGCGCCAATCCGCTCGAGGGCGCCCGGGTCGTGGTCGGCGCCGGAGCAGAAGTGGTCGCGCTGGGCTGGGTCGGCGGCGGCGTGTGCCCGGCGTCGGGCGTCGGGGAGCCGGAGCACCCCGACAGGGCAACCGTGACCGCGACCGAGAGCGCCGTCGTTGCGGACCAGCGCCAGCGGCGGCTCACGTCGGGGCCTGGCCGAGGCTCTCGTCGTACGCCGTGCGCGGACCGCACACGCTGGCCAGCGAGCACGCGCAGCGCCGGCCGGAGTCCTCGAGCCGCACCACCACCGTGTCGGACGGGACGTTGTGACCGACCACGCGACCGCGTCCCTCCGGGGAGTCGACCGTCTCGCCGACTGCCGGCGCCCGCACCTTGAACTCCTGGTAGAGCGGGTGCTCATACTTCAGGCAGCACATCAGCCGGCCGCACGCACCGGAGATCTTCAGCGGGTTGAGCGGCAGGTCCTGGTCCTTGACCATCCGCACACTGACCGGCTCGAAATCCTTGAGGAACGTCGCGCAGCACAGGTCGCGGCCGCACGGCCCGATGCCGCCCTGTACGCGTGCCTCGTCACGCGGACCGAGCTGGCGCAGGTCGATCCGCGCCCGCAGCTCGGCGGCCAGCTCGCGCACCAGCGTGCGGAAGTCGACCCGGTGCGGCGCGCTGAAGTAGATGACGAGTCGCTCCACGTCGTCGAGGTAGTCCACCCCGACGACCTTCATGGGCAGTCCGTGCGCCCGGATCAGCCGCTTCGCGACGCGGCGCGCGTCGGTACGGCGGTCGCTGTTGCGCTCGTCGCGCAGGAGGTCGTCGGGGCCGGCGACACCGGCGCAGACCGGCAGCCCGCCGATGTCCTCGCTGACCCACTGCGGCGCCCACACGCACTCGGCGACCTCGGACCGCGAGTCGGTGGGAACGAGCACCTTGTCGCCCACCCGCGGCGTGTGACCGCCGGGGTCGAGGTAGTAGAGCCGCCCGTAGCGGGTGAAGCTCACCGCCATCACCATGCCCACGGACTGCCTCACCTCCACCGAGTGACCCTGCCGTGACCCTAACCGGCGCGAAGCGCCACCGTCATGGCCTCGACCGCCAGCAGCGGAGCGACGTTGAGGTCGATCGCGTCGCGCGCGGCGAGCACCGCGTCGATGCAGCGCAGTGTCGCCTCGGGGGTGACCGACCGTCCGACCGAGAGCACGTCGGGACGCAGCTCGTCGTTGACCAGCTCGACCTCGGTGCCGAGCTGCACCGCCAGCACGTCGCGGTAGAAGGAGGCGAGGTCGACCAGGGCCCGGTCGATCGCGTCGCGCCGGCTTCTCGTCGTCCGCGCCTTCTGGGCCTTCTCGAGATCCTTGAGCACTGCCGCCGAGCCGCTGGGCATGGCTCGCCCGGTTGTGCCGGCGCCGAGCGCTCGCCGCATCTCCTCGGTCTCGGCCTCGTCCAGCGAGGCACTCGTCTCCTGCCCCTCGTCGGTCGCCGCGCCCACCAGCTCGGCAGCAGCGCCGAGGGCCTCGCTCAGGTCGGTCAGTGCCAGCGGCAGCCGCAGCACCGCGCGGCGCCGGTTGCGGGCGGCCTCGTCGGTAGCGAGCCGCTTGGCGCGTCCGATGTGTCCCTGCGCGGCCCGCGCGGCGAAGGCCGCCATCGCAGGGTCCACACCGTCGCGGCGCACGAGCACCTCGGCGACGGCCGCGGTGGGCGGGGTGCGCAGCGCGAGGTGCCGGCAGCGCGACCTGATGGTCGGCATCACGTCCTCGAGGGCCGGGGCGCAGAGCAGCCAGACGGTGCGCGGAGTCGGCTCCTCGAGGGCCTTGAGGAGCGCGTTGGCGGCCTGGTCGGTGAGCCGGTCGGCGTCCTCGATGATCATGACCTGGTAGCGGCCGCCGCTCGGGTAACGAGCCGCACGCGCCACGAGCGCACGCGCGTCGTCGACACCGATCGAGAGCCGTTGGGTGTTGACCACGTCGACGTCGGCATGGGTTCCGCCCAGGCTGGTGCGGCAGGCACCGCACTGCCCGCAGCCGCCGTCACGGCACTGCAGCGCGGCGGCGAACGCCCGCGCCGCGACCGAGCGCCCCGACCCCGGCGGCCCGGTGAAGAGCCAGGCGTGCGTCATGCCGGTCGTGGCGAGACCGCCGTACGCCGAGTCGGACGTCGTCGCCGCGACGAGCGACCCGTCGGGCCCAGCCTTCGACGCCCAGCTGCCACGCCGCGCGGCGGCCGTGAGGTCTCCGCCCGCACCCGAGACGGCGCGGGTCAGCGCCGCCACGACCGCGTCCTGGCCGACCAGGTCGTCGAAGACGGCCGGTACGGTCCGGATCGGGACCGACCCGGTCACCGATCCTCGCCCCGGTCGCGGACGCGAGGCAGCTGGACCGTCTCGTCCGCCTCGTCGCCCAGGCCGAAGAGCTCGTCGGTCAGGCTCAGCGGCCGGGTGGGCGGGTCGTCACCTGCCGGGCTCCGACCGGTGTCGGCGGGTCGGCGCGACGCCGGGTCGGAGCTCTCCGCCCGGTGCCGCCCGGCGGCGGCCCGTCGCTCGGCGTCCTCCAACGCTTGCTTCGCGCGCTGCTCGGCAGCCGCTGCCGCAGCAGCCTCGGCCGCCAGCCGACGGCGCTCCTTCTCCTCCGCAGCCGCCGACTGCCTGGCGGCCCGCTCGGCATCCCGCCGGGCCTGCTCCGCCTCCTTGGCCTGCTGCCGGCGGGCGCGCTCCTCCGCCGCCGCCTGGTCACGCGCGGCTCGGGCGGTCGCCTCCTCCTGCTCGCGCGCCGCGCGCGCCTCCTGCTCCAGGCGCTCACGATCCTGCTGCTCCCGGCGCGCCTGTTCCTCTGCGGCCGCAGCCGCCGCCTCGCGCTCGGCCAGCTCGGCCCGGCTCGTCGGCAGCAGCGGGCTCAACCGCGACCTGATCTCCTCGGCGACGGCGTCCGGCGATCGGGTCGCGTCGACAACGAGGTAGCGGTGCCCGCCACGGCGGGCCAGCTCCAGGTACCGCTCGCGTACCCGCTCGTGGAACTCCACCGGCTCGGACTCGAGGCGGTCCGGGGTCTGCACCCGGCGCAGCCCGTCGGCGGCCGGCAGGTCGAGCAGCACCGTGATGTCGGGGCGCAGGCCATCGGTCGCCCAGCGCGACAGGCGCAGGATCTCCGACTCGTCCAGCGCCCGGCCCGACCCCTGGTAGGCCAGCGACGAGTCGATGTAGCGATCGGTGATGACGATCGAGCCGGCAGCCAGCGCCGGGACCACCACGTTCGTGACGTGCTCGGCCCGGTCGGCGGCAAACAGCAACGCCTCGGCACGAGGAGACAACGGTGTCGGCTCGTCGTCGTGTCGGTCGAGCAGCACGGAGCGCAGGCGACGCCCGACGTCGGTCGCCCCGGGCTCGAAGGTCACGAGCACGTCGTGGCGCTGGTCGCGCAGCCATTGCGCCAGCAGCTCGACCTGGGTGGACTTCCCGGCCCCCTCGCCGCCCTCGATCGCGACGAAGTAGCCACCCCCCGGGTCGCCGCGTCGCAGCCCGACCGGCTCGTTGCGGTAGGCCGACGCGAGGTCAGGCACGAGTGGGATGCCGCGACGGTCGTCCATGTGGCGGTACGACGCGAAGCCGAGCGCCGTCGCAAGGACCCCGGCGAGCAGCATCGTGATGGCGGCGCCGTTGTAGGTCAGCGACATCGCGTCGGTCAGCTCGATCTCGTGCTTGCCGAACGCTGCTGCGAGCAGGGGCGACACGGCGAGCACCAGGACCAGCGTGACGCGCACCATGGTCTGGACGAACGCGAAGGTCCGCCCACGTACGTCGTCGGCGACCTCGAGACCGAGCAACGTGTACCCGGTCACCCAGGCGATACCTGCCCAGGCCCCGATCACGAAGGTGACCAACGCGGCGATCACCATGTTGGGGATCAGCGCCAGGACCACAAGGGACACGCCCGCGGCCGAGATGGACAGTCCGAAGAGCCGCCGCCGGCTGAAGTCGGGCACCAGCCGTGGCCCGTAGAGCATGCCGCCGGCGATGCCGCAGAACACCGTGCCGAAGAGCAGGCCGTAGCCGGGGTCGCCGGCGCCGATGTCGGTGTCGAACGTGCGGGCCAGGCCGATGACGGCGCCGCCGGCGGCGTTCGCGCCGAGCATGCCGGCGTCCAGGCCGCGGTCCTAGGGGGTGCCGGCGAGGAACTTCCAGCCCTCGACCACGGTGCGCCAGATGGACCGGAAGCCGCCGCGCCCGGACCCGTCGTCCTGGCTGCGCTTCGGGATCTCCTTGATCCGGAAGATGGTGATCGCCGACACCAGGAAGGTGGCGGCGTTCACGTAGAGCGCCAGATCGACCGCGGCGATCTCGGGGACCGCGTTGTCGAGGATGCCGGTGAGCAGGGCCAGACCGGCGAAGATCGCTGCCGCCACGGGCGCCGAGCCGTACGTCGTGAACAGGCTGAGCTGGTTGGCCGCCTCGAGCCGCTCCCGCGGGACCAGGTTGGGCACGGTTGCTTC
>JAVEDG010000195.1 GCA_030841245.1 Actinomycetota bacterium | reverse complement strand
TCATGATGTAGGCCCACACCACGAAGAGCACGGCGCCGAGCCCGAGCCCCGTGTCGCGGATGAAGGACACGTCGGTCGACGCGGGTGTGTAGCCGTTGGGATGGTCCGGGAAGCGCGTGGCCAGGATCGCGAAGGTCACCGCCACCACCAGCTGGCCGATCAGCTTGGCGTTGGCCCGCAGACCGAGGCTGCGTTGCTTGACCACCTTGATGTAGTCGTCGATGAAGCCCACCAGGCCCATTCCGGTCATCAGCATGAGCACCAGCAGGCCGGACACGGTGAGCGGTCGCAACCCGATCAGATGGGCGGCGAAGTAGCCGACGAGCGTGCCGAAGATGATGACGGCACCGCCCATCGTGGGGGTCCCGCGCTTGGTGTGGTGCGACGTGGGCCCGTCGTCGCGGATCGGCTGGCCGTAGCCGTGCCGGACCAGCAGCCTGATCGCCACCGGGGTGCCGAACAACGTGATGATCAGGCTGAGCGAGGATGCGGCAAGGACGAGCTTCATGCGTCGCCTCCCCGTGGCGCGCCCGCTGGGACGGACTCCAGCAGGCCGAGGGCGACGCGCTCCAGCCCGACCCCGCGCGACGCCTTCACCAGCACGACGTCACCGGGGCGCACCTGGGATCGCAGCATCTCGAGGGCACCCGCTGCGTCCGGCATGAACTCCGACTCCTCTCCTTGTGCGCGTCCTTGCTCCTCCGCCCCGAACAGCACCCCTCGGGCTCCCTCCCCCACGACCAGCAACCGGCTCACCCCGAGCCGCTGCACCAGTCTGCCGACCGCGACGTGCTCCTCGGCCGATGCCGCGCCGAGCTCGAGCATCTCGCCCAGCACCGCCCACGTCCGCCGCCCCTGCCCGATCACCACCAGCGCCTCGAGCCCCGCACGCACCGAGTCGGGGTTGGCGTTGTAGGCGTCGTTGACCACCGTCAGCCCGTCGGGCCGGTCGACGACCTCCATCCGCCAGCGGCTGCGCGCCGTGGCTGACGAGAGCGCGCTCGCGACAGCGGCCGGCGACACACCGAGCTCGAGCGCCGCCGCGGCGGCGGCCAGCGCGTTGGGCACGTGGTGCGCGCCGTGCAGCCGCAGGTCGACGTGAGCGGAGCCCTGGCCCGACACCATGTCGAAGGACGGCCGGCCGGCGGGGTCGAGGACCACGTGCTCGGCCCGTACGTCGGCGCCGGCCGTGGACCCGAAGGTCACGACCCGGGCCAGGGTCGAGTCGGCCATCGCGGCGACCAGGTCGTCGTCGGCGTTGAGCACCGCGAGCCCGCCTGCCTCGGCGGACGGCAGGGCCCGGACGAGCTCGCTCTTCGCCTTCGCCGTGGCAGCCCGGTCGCCGAACTCCCCGGCATGGGCGAGGCCGACGTTGAGCACCACACCGACGCGCGGCGGCGCGATGTCACAGAGCCGGGCGATGTGACCCGGCCCGCGCGCCCCCATCTCCACGACAAGGAACCGGGTCTGCTCGTCGGCCGCGAGCACCGTCAGGGGCACGCCGAGCTCGTTGTTGTGGCTCTCCCTCGGTGCGACGGTCCGCCCCGCCACGGAAAGCACCTGCGCCAGCAGGTCCTTGGTACTGGTCTTGCCAGACGACCCGGTCAGCCCGACGACGATCACGCCGGGAAGCCGGTCGAGCGCGGCCCGCGCGACCCGGCCGAGCGCCGTCATCGGGTCGTCCACGACGACGGCGGGCACGCCGACCCGTCGCTGCGCGAGCACCCCGACCGCTCCGGCCGAGATCGCCTGGTCGACGAAGTCGTGCCCGTCGACGTGCTCGCCGGGCAGGGCCACGAACAGAGAGCCGGGACCGGCTTCCCGCGAGTCGATGACGACCGGTCCGGTCACGGGCACCCCGGGGTCGGGGACGTCGGTGAGAGTGCCGCCGCAGGCCGCCGCGACCTCGCGCAGGTCGAGCGGGATCATGCCGAGACCGCCTCCAGCTCGGCCCGCAGCACGGCGCGGTCGTCGAACGGCAGCACCGCGCCGGCGACCTCCTGGCCCTGCTCGTGGCCCTTGCCCGCGATCACGACGACGTCGCCCGGGCCGGCGAGGCGCACGGCGCGCCGGATCGCCGCGGCCCGGTCCGCCTGCACCTCGACGACCGCGCCCGGCACCTGGTCGGCGCCACGCCGCATGTCGGCGATGATCGCCAGCGGGTCCTCCGAACGCGGGTTGTCGTTGGTCAGCACCGCGACGTCCGCGTCGCGGGCCGCGATCCGGCCCATGACCGGGCGCTTGTAGGGGTCACGGTCCCCGCCGCAGCCGATCACGAGCAGCACCCGGCCAGGCCCGGCCAGCGGGCGCACCGCGGCCAGCAGCCGCTCGAGCGCGTCCGGGCTGTGCGCGTAGTCGACGAGGGCGAGCGGGCCCGGCGAGCCGGCGCGGCTGACCCGCTCCATCCGCCCCGGCACGCCGGCGCAGGACGCGACGCCGTCGGCCGCCACCTGGGGTTCGATCCCGACCTGCGCCAGCGCCACGACCGCGAGGGCGGCGTTTGCCAGGTTGAACCCGCCCGTCAGCGCGGTCGAGCACGAGACCCGACGGCCGTCCGGGCCGACCAGGGTGAAGGTGCTGCGGTCGCGGTCCAGCGCCGGGTCCTCGACCCGCCAGTCGGCAGCCGCTCCCGACGGCGACACGGAGACCACCGGGACCGCCGACTGGCCGACCAGCCGACGACCGTGCTCGTCGTCGACGTCGACGACCCCGCGTCTGGCACGGTCCCGGGAGAACAGCGTGGCCTTGACCTGGAAGTAGTCCTCCAGGTCGGCGTGGAAGTCGAGGTGGTCCTCGGACAGGTTGGTGAACACCGCGACGTCGTACGTCGTGCCGTCGACCCGCCCCATCGCCAGCGCATGGCTGGACACCTCCATCACCACCGCCTGCACGTCCTGCTCGACCATCACGGCCAGCAGCGCCTGCAGCTCCGGCGCCTCGGGCGTCGTACGCACGCTGGCCACCACCTGGTCGCCGATCCTGGTCTCGATGGTGCCGATCAGCCCGGTGCTGCGCCCGGCGGCCCGCAGTCCCGCCTCCACGAGGTACGCCGTAGTGGTCTTGCCGTTGGTGCCGGTGATCCCGACGGTGGTGAGGTGATCGGCGGGCTGCCCGTACACCCACGCGGCGAGGCCGCCGAGGACGGCGCGCGGGTCGGCGACGACGAGGGCCGGCAACCCGGCCGAGGTCACCCGTTCGCGCCCGGCCGGGTCGGTGAGCGCCGCGACGCCGCCGGCCCGGCGAGCGGCCGCCGTGAAGTCGGCGCCGTGCGCGGTCGCGCCGGCCAGGGCGGCGTACAGGTCACCGGGGCGCACCGCGCGGGAGTCGAGCGTGACGCCGGTGACGGAGACGTCGGCCGGGTCCCCGGAGGACGCCGGGGTCACGCTCACACCCAGGTGCCTGGACACCGCGGACAGCGGCCGCGGGACCGGGCTCCGGGGCCGCGGCGAGGGCGGTCCGGAGGGGCTGGGCACGGCCTCGACGTTACCGGTCACTTCGCGAACACCCGCAGACCGGGCGACCAGGTCCCGGTCGGCGGGATGCGCAAGGACTGCAGCGCGAAGGACATCACCTTGGCGAAGACCGGGCCGGCGTCGTAGCCACCGCCGATGGCCCCCTTCGGGTCCTGCAGCGTCACGGCGACCACCAGCTTGGGGGCGTCGGCCGGCGCCATGCCGAGGAAGGACATGGTGTAGCCGCGGTAGCAGCCGCAGGTGGCATCGAAGCGCTGTGCGGTGCCGGTCTTGCCCGCCACCCGGTAGCCGGGGACGCGGGCCATCGGCGCCGTGCCGTCCGGGCCGAGCACCGCCTCCAGCATCCTGCGGACGGTGCTCGCCGTGCGGGCGCTGACCACGCGCGTCCTCGAGGACGCGGGCGTGGGGTGGAACGAGCCGCCGGCGGAGGTGCCGGCGACCAGCCGGGGAGAGACCCGCACGCCGTCGTTGGCGATGGTCGCGAACACCGACGCCATCTGGACCGCGTTGACCGAGTAGCCCTGGCCGAAGGGCAGCGTGTAGCCGGTCGTCGCCGACCAGCTCGCCAGCGGTGGGACGGAGCCGTCGTTCTCGCCGGGCATCTGCAGTCCGGTCGGCTTGCCGACACCGAACTTGCGCAGGAACGGGTAGAGGTGACGCAGCCCCATCCGCTCGGCGGCCAGGATCGTGCCGATGTTGCTGGACTGGGCCAGAGTGCCGGTGTAGGTCAGGTGCTCGGTCGGGTGGTCCTCGAAGTCCTTGAACGTCTTGCCTGCCCGGGTGAGACGGTTCGGCACCGTGATGGGCGTGCCGGGACGCACGACGTGTCGCTGGATCAGCGCCGACGCGGTCACGATCTTGCCGGTGCTGCCGGGCTCGTAGACCTCGTTCAGCGCCCGGTCCCCGAGATCGGCCTGCGGGGAGCTCCCCGGGTTGTCCGGGTCGAAGGTGGGATAGGTAGCGACGGCCAGCAGGTCGCCGGTGCGCGGGTCCATCACGATCACGGTGCCGCTCTTCGCGTGCAGCTCGCGCACCTTGCGGGCGACGGCCTCCTGCGCGACGTACTGGATGTCGCGGTCGATGGTGAGCTGCACGTCGCGGCCCGGCACCGGCGCCTGCTCCTGGTCGTGCGCACCGGGGATCCGGCTCCCTCCGGCGCTGAGCTCGAAGGTGGCATGGCCGCTGCGGCCGGCCAGCATGGGGTTCAGCTTGAGCTCGAGACCGCCCAGCCCGCTGCCGTCGGCGCCGACGAAACCGACGACGTTCGCCGCGGTCCCCGAGCCCGGGTAGACCCGCTTGCTGGTCTGCTCGCCGAAGATGCCGGGGAGCCCGGTCGTGCCTGGCAGGTCAAGGGCGAGCACCTCTCGCCAGGTGGCGGGGGTGACGCCCTTGGCGACGTAGACGAAGCGGTCGGTCCCGGTCAGGGTGCTGGCCAGGTCGGTCACGCCCTGGTGCAGCACCGGTGAGAGGGCCCGGGCGGTCGCCGCAGGGTCGGTCACCAGGGTCTGGTCGGCGGTCACGTTGACCGCGGCGACGGTGGTGGCGAGGGCCACCCCGTTGCGGTCGGTGATCTCCCCGCGGGTCGCGGGCAGCGTGACCGAGCGCAGCCGGCTGGCCTCCGCCTCGTCGGCGTACGCCGTAGCGTCCAGACCCTGCAGCTGGACGAGACGGCCCGCGAAGAGCGAGAGCAGGACCAGCATCAGCATGACCGCGCCGCGCAGCCGCCGGCGGCCGTCAGCGAGACGCATCCGGCGCGCCCGGCGGGGCGGCGCAGGACGCCGCGGGGGTCGCCGTGCCGGGGCCGGCCGACGGGCCGGGGCCGGACGGCGGGTCGCGGCCGGCCGAGCGGGTCGGCGCCGGGGTGCCGCGGCAGCGCGGCGGGGTGTGGCCGCACGGCGGGGTGTGGCGGCGGCGCGACTGCCGGTACGGCGGGTGGCCGAGCCGCCCCGGGTGCTCGGGCGACGGGCGGTCACCGTGCGGCTCCGGTGGGCGTCGCCTCCACGTGCGGGGTGGGCTTCTGGCCGGCCCGGTTCCTGTTCCCTTGTCCTTGTGCCCGTGGACCTGGCTTGCCACCGCTGTGGCCGGCAGCCTTGGCGGACGCCGTCGGCGAGGCCGAGGCGCTGGGCGACGGAGCCGGTGGCGGCGGCGGCGGCGGCGCGACCCCGGCCTTCGGCTTGCCGAGCACCCGGCCGTCGGAGAGGCGGATGAACGCCGGGTTCTCGCTGGGCACCATCCCGAGGGCGCTGGCCCGGCCGGCCAGCCGCCCCGGTGCCGCCTGCCTGGCCAGGCTCTGCTCCAGGGCCTGCTCCTGGTCCGCGAGCAACGCGCTGCTGGCCTGCAGCCGCTCCAACCGGAACGAGTCCTCGGCCAGCGCGGTGTGCAGGAACAGCAGCAGGCCGAGCCCCGAGGACAGCAGCGCGCCGATGAGCAGCACGAACGGCGCCCGCGGCGCGGTCGCGTGCATCGGCGGGACCAGGGCGAGCCGGGGCCGCAGCGGGCCGGGCCGCGAGCTGCGCCGCGGTGCCGTGCCGGCATGGCGCGCGACCGCGGCCGTGCCCTGGGTGCGGGCGGTCATGCCGCGTCCCTCAGCCGCTCGGCGGCCCGCAGCCGGGCCGAGGCCGCTCGCGGGTTCGCGACCAGCTCCTCCGGCGACGGCTTCTCGGCGCCGCGGGTCAGCAGCCGCAGCACGGGCTGGTGCTCGGGCGGGACGACGGGCAGGTCCCGTGGGGCGGTGCTGGTGGCGCCGGCGACGAGCACCCGCTTGACCAGCCGGTCCTCCAGAGACTGGTAGGACAGCACCGCGATCCTCCCGCCCACGGCGAGGGCGGCGACCGCGGCAGGGAGCGCGGCCTGCAGTGCCGCCAGCTCGGAGTTGACCTCGATCCGCAGGGCCTGGAAGGTCCGCTTCGCGGGGTGGCCCCCGGTGCGGCGGGTGGCCGCGGGGATCGCCGAGCGGACCAGCTCGGCCAGCCGCGCCGTACCGACGAAGGGCTCGGTCTCACGCGCGCGCACGACGGCGTGGGCGATGCGGCTGGCGAAACGCTCCTCGCCGTAGTCGCGCAGCACCCGGGCCAGCCGCTCCGCCGGGTAGGTGTTGACCACGTCCGCCGCGGTGGGCCCCCGGGACTGGTCCATCCGCATGTCGAGCGGCGCGTCCTGCGCGTAGGCGAAGCCCCGACCCGGCCGGTCGAGCTGCAGCGAGGAGACGCCGAGGTCGAAGAGCACGCCCTGCACGCGGTGCAGACCGAGATCCGCGAGGACCCGGGGCAGCTCGTCGTACACCGCGTGCACCAGGGTGATCCGCTCCGCGTGCGGGGCGAGCCGGGCGCGCGCCAGGTCGAGAGCCTCAGGGTCGCGGTCCAGCCCGATCAACCGGACCGACGAGAGCCGTTGCAGCAGCGCCTCGCTGTGCCCGCCGAGGCCCAGCGTCGCGTCGACCACGACGGAGCCGGAGCCCTGCAGGGCCGGTGCCAACAACGAGACACAACGCTCGAGCAGCACCGGGACGTGGGTCACCGGCTCGCTCATCAACGACCGGCCGGCCAGCTCGTGAGCAGCAGCAGCGTGACGGCGAACAGGCCCATCGAACCGAGGCAGGCACCGAGCAGCAGTGCGCTGGTGCGGGTCTCGGCGCCCAGCGCCGCCAGTCTCTCCGCGCGCAGCACGGCCACCGGATCGGCCGGCGTCACCAGGGGTGTCCGGCGCGCACCGCCGGGAACCGGAGCCGGGCGCTCGCCCGAGGCAGACGTGTCCATCTCGACCCTTCGTTCGTGCTGTGCGGTTTCCGTGCTGTGCGGTTCGGTCCTGTGGCTGGCGGGCCTTGCACGCGGGCCGTACCGCCAGGTCTCCAACCGCTCCGGAGGGGGTTCCGGGGAGAGGCGCTCTGACACCGGGGAAGGTGCGTCAGTGCGCAAGGAGCGGGTGGAGACCTCGCCGTACGGCGGTGCAGGTGCGGCGGTGCTGGTGAGAGGTCGGATCGGCCTCAGATCAGGCCGGGTAGCACCTCCTCGGACAGGTCGGAGAAGGCGCCTTCGCGGTCGGCGAGGTAGCTGGTCCAGGCCGCTGCGTCCCAGACCTCGAGGCGGGCTCCGGCGCCGATGACGACACAGTCGCGGGTGAGCCCGGCGTACTCCCGCAGGTGCGGAGGGACGGTGACGCGGCCCTGCTTGTCCGGTTTCTCGTTGGACGCGCCCGACAGGAACACGCGCTGGTAGTCGCGGGCCGCCTTGCTGGTGACGGGCGCCTGGCGCATCTGCTCGTAGAGCCGGGTGAACTCGGGGTCGGGAAAGACGTAGAGACAGCGCTCCTGGCCGCGGGTGATGACCAGGCCGTCGGCCAGGTCGTCACGGAACTTGGCCGGCAGGAACAGCCGGCCCTTGTCGTCGAGGCGGGGCTGGTGGGTGCCGAGGAAGAGCGGCGCCGATCGCGGCGTCTCATCCACATCGACCCACCTCCCCAGTGCGCTGTGCGGTGCCCTCCCCCACTGCGCGCCACCATACTCCACTTCACACCACCGTCAACCAATGTTCGGCAACGCCGCGCCCTTTCTTGAACGCCTGCCGGTGGCCTGCTCCACGGCCGGTGCGCGGTCACGACCTGGCATCGGCTGCGCGCGACCCGTCGGCTGGACGGTTCGGCGCTGGTTGGATGACCGGCGTGAGCAGCGACCCTGGGCGCCGAGCCGGTCCGGCCGCGGCGGCCCGCGTCCTGGTGGTCGCCGGGTTGGTGGGCCTGGCCGCGACCGGGCTGTCCGCCCGTCGCGGGCTGGACTGGCAGGCGCTGTCCGCCACCCCCGACTCGGTCTGGCCCCGGCTGCTCCTGGGGGTGGTCGCCGGCAGCGTCCTGGTGTACGTCGCGCGCCACCTGTTCATGCGGTGGTCCCGCGCCACGAGACCGGGAGGACCGGAGGGGGAGGCACCGCGACTGCCGTGGCAGACCTTGCTGATCCTGCTGCCATTGGCGCTGCTCGCGATCTACCTCACGATCCTCGCGTCGCGCAGCAGCTTCCACACCACCATCGGCGACGAGCGCGCCCAGCAGAGCCAGCCCGCGGAGACGCACCTCGGCACCGGCAACGTGGACTGGCCGCTGCTGGCCGGGCTGGCACTCGCCCTGGTCGGTTCCTACCTGCTCTACCTGCGCTCGCGGCGGCCGGCCCCGCCCGGGCCGACCGAGCCCGAGTCGGAGCAGGAACAGACCGAGGCACTCGCCGACGCGGTCGCGCAGGCGGGCACTGCACTCGGCCGCCACGACGACACCCGGGAGGCGATCATCGCGGCCTACACCGCGATGGAGCGAGCCTTCGCGGCCGGCCTCGCGCGTCGCGGTGGCCGGCCTCGGCCGTCCGACACCCCGGCCGAGGTGCTGGACCGCGCGGTCGCGACCGGGCTGGTCGGTGCCGGGCCCGCCGGTCGGCTGACCGACCTCTTCCGCGAAGCCCGCTTCAGCCGGCACCCGATGGGACCTGCGGCCCGCCGCGACGCCGAGGGGGCGCTCGCCGAGGTCTCGGCCCAGCTGGGCGGTCAGCGTGTCTGAAGGGACGACCGGCCGCACGGTGCTGCGCCGGTTCCTCGTCGCAGCGGTGGTCGTGGTGCTGGCCCTCGCCTTCGGCGTGGCCGGGCCGGCCGGGCTGCTGGTCGCCCTGACGGGGCTGGCCGTGATCGCCCTGCTCGTGCGGCTGGTCCAGATCCCGAGCGCCCCGCCGCACCGTCGGCGGTCGCGGCGACCCGTGCCCGTGGCGAACGCGCCGTACCGCTCCTACCGCCAGATCGCCGAGCAGCTGTCGTGGGGCCAAGTGTCCCCGCGGCACTACGACCTGGTCACGCGACCGATGCTGACCCGCCTGATGGCGGCCCGGTTGGCGGACCGTCGACGCATCGAGCTCGACACCGATCCGGAGGCCGCCCGCGCCGTGGTCGGTGAGCAGGTCTGGGAGATGGTGTCCCCGCAGCGGCCCGTGTCCGGGTCGAGCCAACCGCCTGGTGTGGACCGGCGCACCCTGGCCATGATCGTCGACCGACTGGAGCACCTGTGAGCCCAGCCTGCGAAGGATGCCTATGACCGCCACCCCGGCCGAGACCGCCCGCTACGCCGAGCAGATCCTCGACGAGATCGAGTCGGTGGTCGTGGGCCGCCGTCGCTCGCTCGAGCTGGTCCTGCTCGGCATCCTCGGGCGCGGGCACGTGCTGCTGGAGGACGTCCCGGGGCTCGGCAAGACGATGATGGCGCGCTGCTTCTCCGAGGTGCTCGGGCTGACGTTCGCCCGGGTGCAGTTCACGCCGGACCTGTTGCCGGCGGACCTCACGGGGCTGTCTGTCTACGACCAGCGGGTCAACGACTTCGAGTTCCGGCCGGGTCCCGTGTTCACCCAGCTGCTGCTTGCCGACGAGATCAACCGCACGCCCCCCAAGACCCAGGCCGCGCTGCTCGAGGCGATGGCGGAGGAGCAGGTGTCCAGCGACGGCCGGACCCGCCCGCTGCCCCAGCCGTTCGTGGTCCTGGCGACCGACAACCCGATCGAGTACGAAGGCACCTACGCGCTGCCCGAGGCCCAGCTCGACCGGTTCCTGCTGCGCATCCATCTCGGCTACCTCTCCGCGAAGGACGAGCAGGAGCTGCTGGAACGACGGATCCGCCGCGGGTCCGAGCAGCCCAAGCTCTCGGCGGTGGTCGACGCCGAGACCGTGCTGGCCATGCGAGAGAGCCTGGAGCGGGTCACCGTCGAGCCGGTAGTGCTCGGCTACGTCGTGTCGCTCGTCGAGGCGACCCGCACCCACCCCCATGTGGCCGTGGGCGCGAGCCCACGGGGCGGGCTGGCCATGGTCGCCCTGGCCCGCGGGCAGGCCGCGCTGAACGGCCGCGACTACGTGACGCCCGAGGACGTCAAGGCGGTCGCGGTGCCGGCGCTCGCGCACCGGCTGAGCCTCCGTCCGGAGCTGTGGGTACGCCGGGTCACCGGCATGGACGTCGTGACGGGTCTGCTGGACACCGTCCCCGCGCCGCGGTGAGCCAGGTGACCGTCCAGCAACCCGTGTCGGCACAGGGCCAGGTGGCCGCGGCCACGACCGGGTCGACCACGGCGGCCCTCGACTTCTCACCCACCTCGCGGCTGCGCCGGCTGGCCCTGGTCGCGACCCTGGCAGTGGTCGCGGCGGTCCTCACCGCGCGCGGCGAGCTCGCCGTGGTGGCGGTCGCACCTCTCGTGCTGCTGGTCCTCTACCCCAGGCGAGATCTGCCTCTGTCGGTCGACATCTCGTTCCGCCTCGAGACCACGCGGTGCATCGAGGACGACGAGCTCGCCGTCGAGGTGCAGGTGCGCGCCGCCGGGATCCACCGGGTCGAGGCAGAGCTGGTCGCCCCCGAGCACGCCGTCGTCCGGCTGGAGGAGCACAGCCGCGACGGTGACGTGGTTCGGGCCGGCTGGGTCCTCGTGCCCGGCCGGTGGGGCCGTTACCGGGCCGGCCCGCTGCGGTTGCGCCTGGTCGGCGCCATGGGCACCTATGCGGCGCGGGTCGACGTCGAGCTGCCGGAGCTGGTCGTCTACCCGGGCGCGGGGGCGGTCGCCCGCGCTGTCGCCCCCGCGCAGCTCCAGGCGCCGCTCGGCGAGCACGCGAGCCGGGCGACCGGGACCGGTGTGGAGTTTGCGGGGGTCCGGCCCTACGCCCAGGGCGACCGTGAACGCGACGTCGACTGGCGGACCACCGCTCGCCATCAGCAGCTCTACGTCCGCCAGTACGCCGCGGAGCGGGCGTTCGACCTGGTCGTCGTGCTCGACACCGGCGTCGACGCCGGACCGCCCGGCCGGTCCACCCTCGACCTCAGCGTCCGGGCCGCGATGGGCCTCGCGCAGACCTACCTGAGAGCCCATGACCGGGTGGGACTGGTCACCCTCGGCGGCTCCCTGCGCTGGATCGGGCCGGCGAGCGCCGGCCGACAGCTCTACCGGATCTGCGAGGCGGTCATGGCCGCCCGGGACGACATCAGCGTCGTCGGCGGCCGCATCGAGCGGGTCCCCACCAGTGTCCTGCCGAGCGGGGCCTTCGTCGCGGTCGTGACCCCGCTCCTGGACGACCGGGCGCTGGAGATGGTGACCGATCTGCGGGCCCGCGGCTTCGCCCCGCTGGTCATCGACGTGCTCACGACCGACCCCGACGTACCTGCCAAGTCGGCGGCCGCCCAGCTGGCGCTGCGCGTCTGGCACATGGACCGCGAGGCCCTGAAGGTCCAGCTCGCCGGGCTGGGCGTCCCGGTGCTGCACTGGGACGGCGAGGGCGACCTCACCGGAGTGCTGCTGCACTCGATGCGTGCCCTGCGTCCCCGGGCCCGCGCATGACGACCCCGTCGGTCGACCAGCTGCCCGCGGGGGAACCACACGAGCCCTCCGCTCGGGTCGCCAACCGACTCCGGACCCGCGCTGCCCGCATCGCGGCGACGTTGCTGGTGGGGCTGGCCGCCTGCGCGTTGGCGCTGACGGGTGACCCGAAGCAACCGGTCCTGCTCCTGGCCGGGTTCGCGGCCGCCGCGGTGGTCTTCGCGGTCGCCACCGGCTGGCGGATGTCCGGCTCCGTCGCCGTGCTGCTGGTGACCGTCACGACGCTCGGCGCCGCGTCCATCGTGCCGCGTCGGGACCGGTCCGTGGAGACCGTCGTGGCGTGCGGCTTGCTGCTGCTCCTGTGCGTCGGGCTCGACTCGCTCGAGCGCGGTGACCGTGGACCGCTCCGCGACTCGATCGGGGGCCCGGCGTGGGGGCAGGTGCTTCCCGTGTACGCCGCGGCCCTGGGCGCGACGGCAGCCGTCGCGGCCGTTGCCGCGCTGCCGGGGTCCCCGTCCTTCACGCTCGTCCTGGTCGGCCTCGCCGCAGCCGTGGGCGCCATGCTCGTGGCCACCAGAGGTCACCGCCGGCCTGCGCCGAGCGATTCCCCGGCACCACGGTCGAACCGGAACGGGCCGGGCGCACGTAAGGGTGACGATGAGAAATCGTTACCGGACGACATGTCGCCTGACGGTTCCACCTGACAGACTCGTCGCGAGGAGAGGGCTCTCGGGGACCGGGGGTCCGCCCAGCGACGGCCGAGGAGTGCCCGTTGTCCGTTGGTGAGACGACCGAGAGCCCCTCGGCGAAGACCGGCCTGGCCCAGCTGGCCGACACCGCCACCAAGATCCGGCGGGCCATCGAGGGGGTGATCGAGGGCAAGCGGGACGTCGTCCGGCTGGCGATCACGGTCATGCTGGCGGAGGGGCACCTGCTCATCGAGGACGTCCCCGGCGTGGGCAAGACGATGCTGGCGAAGGCGCTGGCCCGATCGGTCGACTGCTCGGTGCGCCGGGTGCAGTTCACCCCCGACCTGCTGCCGAGCGACATCACCGGCGTCTCCGTCTACAACCAGGAGGCGCGCGAGTTCGAGTTCAAGCCCGGCGCGATCTTTGCCAACATCGTGGTCGGTGACGAGATCAACCGGGCCTCGCCCAAGACCCAGTCGGCACTGCTCGAGTGCATGGAAGAGCGCCAGGTGACCGTCGACGGCATCACCTACGAGCTGGGTATCCCGTTCATGGTGGTCGCGACGCAGAACCCGATCGAGATGGAAGGCACCTACCCGCTGCCCGAGGCGCAGCGCGACCGCTTCATGGCCCGGCTGTCGATGGGCTACCCGAGCGAAGAGGCCGAGCTGGCGATGCTCGACAGCCACGGTCAGCACTCGCCGCTCGACGACCTCGAGGCGGTCTCGGACGCCACCGAGATCGCCAAGCTGGTCGACATCGTGCGCACCGTGCATGTGTCCGACCAGGTACGCCGTTACGCCATCGACCTGGTGACGTCCACCCGCACGTCCAACGAGCTGCGTCTCGGCGCCTCACCGCGTGCCACGCTGCACCTGATCCGGGCCGCCCGTGCGGCCGCGGCCCTCGACGACCGCGACTACGTGCTGCCCGACGACCTGCAGGACCTGGCGATCCCGGTGCTGGCGCACCGGTTGCTGCCCACCGCCGAGGCGCAGATCGGCCGTCGGGCCACCGACGACATCGTGGCCGACATCGTGGCGCGGGTCCCGGTGCCGGACGACAGCCGCAGCCGCCGGAACGCCAGCTGAGGCCTCGGTGAGACCGTCGCCGGACAGGGGTCCGGGTGCGTGACGCTCTTCGCGGTCTGACCACCCGGGGACGTTCCTTCCTCGCCGCCGGCATCGCCGTGGTGATCGCATCGGTGGCCGTCGGGCAGGACGACCTGATGCGCATCGGCGTCCTGCTCGTCGCGCTGCCGCTCCTGAGCGCGTGGGTGGTAGCCCGGACGCGGTACCGGCTGGCCTCCAGCCGGCGCCTCAGCTCACCGCGCACGGCCGCCGGGCAGGACAGCTCGGTGACCCTCGGCGTCGAGAACATCTCGCGGCTGCCCACCGGCCTGCTCCTGGTGGAGGACCGCGTGCCCTACGTGCTCGGCTCACGTCCGAGGTTCGTCCTCGACCGGGTCGAGCCTCGGGGTCACCGCGAGGTGACCTACATCGTGCGCTCCGACGTCCGGGGCCGCTACGTGCTGGGCCCTATGTCGATCCGGCTGACCGACCCGTTCGGGCTGTGCGAGCTGCACCGGTCGTTCCACACCCGCGACACCCTGGTCATCACCCCGCAGGTGCACCGGCTGCCGACGGTGCAGCTGGCCGGCGAGTGGGCCGGCAGCGGCGAGAGCCGGGCCCGGGCGATCGCCACCGCGGGCGAGGACGACGCGGCCACCCGCGAGTACCGCCAGGGCGACGACCTGCGTCGGGTCCACTGGCGCTCGACCGCGCGGCTGGGTCAGCTGATGGTCCGGCGCGAGGAGCAGCCGTGGCAGAGCCGCTGCACGATCCTGCTCGACACCCGCACCCGCGCGCATGCCGGTGACGGTCCCGCCTCGTCTTTCGAGTGGGCCGTCTCGGCGGCCGCCTCGATCGGCGTGCACCTGGTCCGCCACGGCTACCACGTCCGGCTGCTGACCGACGCGGGCGGCAGCGTCGCGAGCGCCGCGCACGACCCTAGCGGCATCGGCAGCGACTTCGAGGGTGCCCTGCTCGATGCCCTCGCCGTGGTCACGCCGTCACGGCACGAGTCCTTCGACGACGCCGCCCGGACCCTGCGCCGCGGCGGGGGCGACGGCCTGCTGATCGCGATCCTGGGCATCGTCGACCCGCAGGAGGCTCATCAGCTGGCCCGGCTCCGGCAGGGCACCACGTCGGCCGTCGCGCTGCTGCTCGACTCCGGCGCCTGGACGACGATGCCGGAGGCGGCGCGCGCCACCATGGACCGGGCCTACGACGGGTCTGCGGCACTCATGAGCGCGGCCGGCTGGCGGGTGGTGCTCGCCGGTCCGAGCGACACGGTCGCGGGGGTCTGGCCCGACGCGGGTCGAGGGTCGAGCCGGCCCGCCACCTCGGTCGGGGCGCCACGGTGACCGGCTCCTGGCGGCTGCCGGCTGCGGCCGTCGTCGCCACCTGCCTCTCGGCGATCTGCCTGAGCGGGGTGTTCCTCGAAGGCACCTGGGTGTTCCCGTCGTTCGGGGCGGTCGTCGTGACCATCGGTGCCGCCGAGGCGGCCCGACGTGCGGCCGCGCCGCGCACGATGGTCCCGGTCGTGGGCGCCGCGGCTCTGCTGTTCTACCTCGTGGCGCGCTTCGCGCACGACCAGGCGTTGTTCTACGTGCTGCCGAGCCAGGCAGCCATCGACCGCCTGCAGACGCTCAGCCAGGCCGGCCACCACGACATCACCCGCTTCGCGGCCCCGATCGCCGTCTCCACCGGCATCGAGCTGCTCGCGGTCGGCGGTGTCGGGATCGTCGCCCTGCTCGTCGACACGCTGGCGGTGACCTGGCGACGCGCGTCGTTGGCCGGCCTGCCGCTGCTCGCGCTCTACACGGTGCCGACCTCGGTCGCGCCCACGGGAGTCAACTGGCTGCCGTTCACCCTGGCTGGGATCGGCTACCTCACGCTGCTGCTCGCGGAGTCGCGCGAACGGCTGAACCGGTGGGGCCGGCCGATGCGGCAGCTGACCGAACGATCGGCCGGCTGGCGGCCGGGCGTCGAGACGTCACCGCTCGTGCAGGTCGGCCGGCGCGTGGGTGCTGCGGCGCTCGGACTGGCCCTGGTCGTCCCCGCGGCCATCCCCGAGGTGACCCCGTCGACGTTCGCCGGCTGGGGCTCCGGGCTGGGGTTCGGGGGTGGCGGCGGCAACCGGGTCGAGGTGCTCAACCCCATCGTCGACCTGGGCCGCGACCTGCGAAACGGCAGCGACCAGCCGGTGATCCGCTACACCGGTTCGGCCACTTATCTGCGGCTCGTCGGGCTCGACCTCTTCGACGGCAACACGTGGCACCCCAGCACGCTGAAGGTCGACAACAAGGCCAACAACGTCGAGAACAAGATCCCGCGCCCGCCGGGACTCGGCTTCGCAGTAACCACCCGGACGCGCCACTACAAGATCGACGTGCTGGACCTCCAGGAGACCTGGCTGCCCCTGCCCTACCCGACCCGCCAGGTCTCCCACATCGACGGCACCTGGGTCTATGACCAATCGACCTTCAACGTGTTCCCGGTCAACGGCTCGACCAGACAGCTCAGCTACGACGTGGACTCGCTCGACGTGGAGCCGACGGCCGACCAGCTGCGAGCCGCCGGTACGCCGGACGGTGACGTAGACCGTTACCTCACCGTCCCGCCCGACCTTCCGCCGATCGTGCGGAGCGACGCGGAGCAGGTCACCAGGGGGCAGACCACGGCATACGACAAGGCGGTCGCGCTGCAGAACTGGTTCCGCACCAGGTTCGCCTACTCGACCGACGTCACGAACCCTCAGGGCGACGCCAACGGCGCACAGGCGATCTCCATCTTCCTGCACAGCCGGGTCGGCTACTGCGTGCACTTCGCGTCGGCCATGGCCGTGATGGCTCGCGAGCTCAACATCCCGTCTCGCGTCGCTGTCGGTTTCGCGGCGGGGGCTGCTGAGCCAGACGGCACCCACGTGGTGCGGCTGACCGACGCGCACGCATGGCCGGAGCTGTACTTCCAGGGAGCCGGCTGGGTCGCGTTCGAGCCGACGCCCGGCGGGCCGGCCGGAGCGCCGCCGATCTGGACGCGGGGCACCGGAATCGGCGGCGGGCAACCCAGCAGCGGCCCGAGCACCCCGACACCGTCGAGCTCGTCGACGGCCAGCTCGTCGTCGCCGCTCGGGAAGGTCGGCGCGCTCGGCACCAACGCACCGCGCACGAGCACGCGGAAGGCGGCGGCCGTCAAGCGCGTCGCGTTGCTCCCGTTCGTGGCAGTGGCGGCGCTGCTCCTCCTCCTGTTGCTCCCCATGCTGCTGTATCGACTGCTCAGGGCTGCTCGATGGCGGCGCGCCAGGACCCCGGGCGAACGGGTCACGGCGTCCTGGGCCGAGCTGCTCGACACCTTGCGCGACTTCCGCGTGCCCTGGCGTCCGAGCGACTCGCCCCGCCGGGGGGTGGCTCGGATCGTCGCGCGGCAGAAGCTCTCCGCGGAGGCCGGAGCGGCGCTCAGCCGGCTCGCTGCGGCGACGGAGCGGGCGCGTTACGCGCCGGAGCTGGGTGAGGTGAGCGACGTGCGAGCAGACCTCGCGGTGGTGCGCGACGCGCTGCGGCGTCGGGCCAGCTGGCCTGTCCGGGTGCGGGCGCGGCTCTGGCCCACCGCCGTGGGCTCGCTGGCCGGCACCGCGTCAGCAGGCCTCGCCGACGGGCTCGACGGGCTGGACGCCGCAAGTGCGGCGATCGGGCGACGACTCATCCCGCGACGTCGTACGGCGTCGGGCTAGAGAGTCAGAGCAGAACGGCTAGCGGCCGTTCTCGTCGCGGCGGCGGTTCCACCGCGCCTCGAGACGGGTCATCATGGATCGCTTGTCGCGCGGCTGCTTGCGGACGCCGCCGCCCTGGGGCGGCCGGACCGTCTGACCCTCGACGACGCCGAGGCGCCCTGAGGTCACGCGCCGGTAGCTGGTCAGTGCGAGCACCGCGCAGGCCAGCATCGCCACGAACCCGACCACGCTGACCAGGATGATCTGGGCGACCAGCCCGGTCATGAGGAGGACGACACCGATCGCGAAGCCGACGCACGCCAGCACCACACGGCGCCGGAAGCTGCTGCGCGGATCACGCCCACGCAACGAGGATGCGAACTTCGGGTCCTCGGCATACAGCGCCCGCTCCATCTGCTCGAGCAGTCGCTGCTCGTGCTCGGAGAGGGGCACGGACTCCTCCTACGGACAGGTCACCCACGTCCCGCCTGAGCGGGAACATGTCCAGGCAAGGATATGCGCCGGAGGCGCCCGGTGAAACCCGCCTGTGAAATATGACGAGCCGGGAGCCCGAAAGGTTCACTCAGCGCCGTCCCACAGGTTCCATCACCGGCGACGGCTCGCTGCTTCATCGGTGAACGTTCTGCCGTGTCTCGGGCTCGGGTGGTCGGCGGTCCTCGCCGGGGACGAGGGTGGCGGGACGCACCGCACCCGCCCCGAACCGCGCGGCTGCCCGGTCCGCAGCCTGTTCGGCGTCGCGCCGTCCGCGGACGCGCTCTCCCAGGAGCAGCTGGCGCGGGGCGGTCTCGGCATCGTCGAGCCCCTCGACCCGCACCCCGACCAGCCGGATCCGGGCCCGGTCCAGACCGAGCGCCTCGAACAGGCCGCGGGCGGTGGAGTAGATCTCGGCGGCCACGTCGGTGGGCTCGCGCAACGTCTTGGCCCGGGTGATCGTGGTGAAGTCGGCGAAGCGCACCTTGAGACTGACCGTGCGCCCGGACACCCCGGACGCCCGCAGCCGGCCCGCCGTACGTTCCGAGAGCCGCAGCACCTCACGCAGCACGACCGCGGGGTCGTCGACGTCGCGGGCGAACGTCTCCTCGGCCCCGATGCTGCGGTCCGGCTCGGCGGGCACGACACGGCGTACATCCCGCCCCCACGACAGCGCGTGCAGATGGCTGCCGGAGGCCTGGCCGAGCGCCCGCACCAACGTGGTCGCCGGGGTGTGCGCGATGTCGCCGACGGTGTGCAGGCCGAGCCGGGTGAGCTCCTTCTCGGTCTTCTCGCCGACCCCCCACAGTGCGCCGACCGGGAGCGGGTGCAGGAACGCGACGACCTGGTCGGCGGGCACCACGATCATCCCGTCCGGCTTGGCCCGGGTGGAGGCCAGCTTGGCGACGAACTTGCTGCTGGCCACCCCGACCGAGCAGGTGATGCCTTGTTCGTCGGCGACCCGGTCACGGATCAGCGCGCCGATCTCGGCCGGCCGCCCGAGCCGGCGCCGGGCGCCGCTCACGTCGAGGAAGGCCTCGTCCAGCGACAGGGGTTCGACGAGTGGCGTGATGGATCGGAAGATCGCCATCACCCCGGCCGACACGCTCGAGTAGAGGCCGTGGGTGGGCGCCACCACGGTGGCCTGCGGGCACAGCCGGCGCGCCCGGGTCATCGGCATCGCCGAGTGCACGCCGTACGCCCGCGCCTCGTACGTCGCGGACAGGACCACCCCGCGCGAGCCCCCGCCGATGATGACCGGGGTGCCGCGCAGCTCGGGCCGGCTGATCAGCTCGGCCGACGCGTAGAACGCGTCCATGTCGACGTGCAGGATGGGACAGCCGCTGTCGTCGGCCGGCGGGCCGGACGGCGGCCCGGGCCGGTGCAACTGCTGGCTTCGGCTCATCGCGCCTGGTCAGTCCCGGCGCGCCAGGACGTGCAGCTGGGTCGCGACGGCCCGGAAGGCCGGGTGGTCGGCGGTCGCCGTCTCGAGGTCGAGCAGCAGCTCGGCGGTCCCGGAGTCGTGGTCGACGGCGCTGCCCGGCACGAGGTCGGCGAGGGTGCGCACGCCGTGCACGGCGCCGACAGTGAGCCCGGCCGCAGCCAACCGGGCGAGCAGCTCGTCCTCGCCGAACCGCCGCGGCAGCGGGTCGCCAGGCCCCCACCGGCCGTCGGGGTCGTCGAGTGCGGCCCGTGCCTGGGCCAGGTGCCCGGCGACGGCGCGGGCCAGGACCATCGCGTGCCGGTTGGCCACCAGGACGCTGAGCCACCCGCCGGGGCGCAACGCCGCGACCAGGGCGGCCAACGCCGGTTCCACGTCGTCGACGTGCTCGAGCACGCCGTGGCACAGCGCCAGGTCGGCGCTGGCCGGGTCGACCACGTCGAGCAGCCCCGCCGCGTCGCCCTGCAGGGAGCGCACCGACACACCGGCCTCGCCGGCCCGCCGCTCGAGCGAGGCGAGCGCGTCGGGGCTCGGGTCGACCACGGTGACCCGATGACCGAGCTGGGCCATCGGGACCGCGAGACCGCCGGTGCCGCCGCCCACGTCGAGGACGTCGAGCGGCTCGTGCGCCTCGGCAGCCACCCGGGCCAGCGCTGCCCACACGACGGCGGTGTGCACCGACCGGGCAGCCGACATGGTCGGCGGTCGCACGTCGGGCGCGCCGGCCCCGGACGTGCTGAGGTCGGAGGCGGGCGGCATGGCTCCACCCTATGGAGTAGCCCCGACGTCCGGGCGCAGTCCGCTTCGCTCATCCGCCCGAGCTGCCGGGGCTGGAGTGCCAGAGCTTGCGGGGCGCCTTGGGGTCGCGGCGCTGACCCTTCTCCGCCTCCTTGCGCGCGACCGTCTTCACGTCCTCGCCCGGGGGCTTGAGGTCGGCGTACGGCGACTGCCGGAACCCGCTCGCGTGCACCAGCACCCGCCGCGGGTTGGACATCCCGCCCGCGCCGGACCCGGCACCCCCGGAGCGCGACTCGTAGGCCGTGGCAGCGCCCCCCACCGGTGGGCTGGCCATGACCGGGCGGCTGGACCGGCTGGCGGCGGCGCCGTGGACCGAGGCCTCGGTCACGTTCCCGGTCGCGGCCATCACCTCGGCGACCGCAGGCAACCCGCCCTCCTGCCATGCGGTGTGGAGCTCGCAGAGTTCCCACGCCCCGGTGGCGCGCAGCGACACCCCGCGCGGGCCGGTGCGTCGGACGAGCCCGCGGATCACCAGCAGCCAGGAGTGGAACACGGTCGAGGCGTAGGGATCCTGCGCGTCCTCGAAGAACGTCGCGTCGACCGGTCCCCGGGCGTCGTCGAGGGTCACGAAGACCACCCGCTTGCCGGAGCGGACCGGCGGGGTCTGGGTGGCGACCTTCACTCCCGCGACGAGCACCTCGGCCTGGCTGCGGGCCCGGACCAGGTCCGGTGCCCGGGTAGCGCCCAGGGCGGCGAGGAACGGTTCGTAGAAGTCGATGACGTGCCGGCTGGCGTCCAGCCCCAGCACCTCCAGCTCGGCGCGGACCCGCTCGGCGTCTTTCATCTCGGGCAGCCCGCTGGGCAGCACCTCCCCCGGCTCGTCGCCGTGCTGGAGGGCGAGCTGCACCGGTGTGGCGATCTCCGGTGCAGCCGCCTGGGACTGGCGCGCGGCCAGCTGGCGGACGTCGGGACGCGCCACCATGGTCAGCGCCTCGCCGGGCGCGGCGGCCAGCGCCACGACCGCAGCCCGCTCCTCCTTGCGGCGCACCGGGCCTCGGCCGCGCGCCAGCGAACGGCTCCAGCGGTCCAGCTCGCCGATCTGCAGCAGCAGGTC
>JAVEDG010000152.1 GCA_030841245.1 Actinomycetota bacterium | reverse complement strand
GCCGACCTTCGGCCGGGTGCTCGCCGACCTCGCTGGCGCGGGCACGACGGCCAGCGACATCTCCGCGTTCCGGCTCGACCGGCCGGCCCTGGTCGATGCGGACCATCCCGTGATCTGGCTGGTGTAGCGATGCCGTCAGGTCGTCAGGTCGCTCGCCTCGAGTCCGAGTTCCGCGGCGGTCGCCGCGCGCACCCATGCGCTGATCTGGCGCCGGGTCAGCACGCCCTGGTGGACCGTGGCCTGCACCGCCAGTCCATCGATCATCGCGGTGACCCGCCACGCGGCGGCGCTGGGGTCGGCACAGGTGAACTCACCCGAGTCGACGCCCTGGCGGATCACGGCCGCGACGGTGTCCTTCCACCGGACGTCGAGCCGGCGCGACACCTCGGCCATCTCGGGGCTGCGCAGCGCCGCCGACCAGGCGTCGATCCACAGCGCCCAGCCGGTACCGGCGCCTTCCACGCCGTACATCCGCAGGACCCGCGCCAGCCGGCGACGCGCGCTGCCGCTGCCGGTGGCCGCCGCGTCGAGCCGGCGGAGGTCCTGCTCGGCGGCGTAGGCGAAGGCGGCCGAGAGCAGGCCGTCCTTCGAGGCGAAGTGGTAGAAGACCAGCCCGGTGCTGATGCCGAGCGCGCTCGCCACGTCGGCGGCCCGGGTGTTGGCGAAACCGCGCCGGGCTACCTGCTCGCACGTCGCCCGGAGGATCTCCTCCCGGCGCACCTCCACCCTGCGTCGCGCCACGGCGTGACCCTATCGCCGCGACGAGCCCGAACAGGTGGTGTCCGCGAGTGACCACGACCGCTGCGCCCTTCGCCGCCGACGATCTCGTCGGCGCGCTTCGGCCCTTCGGAGAGAGCACCATGCTGCCCGCGTCCGCTTACGTCTCGGCGGAGGTGTTCGCCTGGGAGCGGCGACACTTCTTCGCCGCGTCGTGGGTCTGCTTGGGCCGCACCGAGTCGGTGGTGCCGGAGGGCGTCACCCAGCGGGCGACGTCGGTGGGGGACGTCCCGGTGCTGCTGGTGCGCGACCCCTCGTCGGGTGCGGTCGCGGCGTACGCGAACACCTGTCGGCACCGCGGGCACGAGCTGCTCGACGCGGGTCAGGAGTCGAGCCGCCGCGCCATCGTCTGCCCCTACCACGCCTGGAGCTACGGACTGGACGGCTCACTGATCGCGGCGCCGGACTTCCGCGACGTCGCCACCTTCGACCCGTCGGCGCACGGCCTGGTGCGGCTGCCGTTGCGTGACTGGCACGGCTGGGCCCTGGTCAACGCGACGGCGGACGCGGTCGTGGTCGACGAGCATATCGGCGAGCTGGACGGGCTCGTCGCGCCGTATGCGCCGCAGTCGCTCGTCGTCGGCGCGACGCACGACTACGTCGTCGCGGCGAACTGGAAGGTGATCACCGAGAACTACCACGAGTGCTACCACTGCCCGCAGATCCATCCCGAACTCTGCCGGGTCAGCCCGCCGACGAGCGGCGAGAACTTCGACCTGGCCGGTGCATGGGTCGGCGGCACGATGGACCTGCACGACGAGGCCGACACGATGTCGCTCGACGGGCACAGCGACGGCGTGCTGATCCCGGGAGTGGACCCGCGCAAGGTGCTCTACCTCGGGCTGTTCCCCAACCTGCTGGTGTCGGCGCACCCCGACTACGTGATGACCCACCGGATCACTCCGCTGGCGCCGGACTCCACCCAGGTGGAGTGCCAGTGGCTGTTCGTCGACGGAGGTGTCGACCCGGCGTACGCCGTGGACTTCTGGGACCGCACGAACCGGCAGGACTGGCATGCCTGCGAGTCGGTGCAGCGGGGGTTGACCTCGCCGCACTTCCGGCCGGGTCCGCTGGCGCCGAGCGAGGACGCGGTCCACCAGTTCGTCAACCTTGTCGCGACGGGCTACCAGGGACAGGCGCCGCATGCCCACCGCTGACGACTCCGCGGCCAACACGGACCTGGAGGCGGTCCTCGCGACGAAGGGCGACGAGCTGACCCGCGAGCTGCAGACCCTGACTGCCCGGACCGACGACCCGGGTGGGATCTCGTTCGGCAAGCGCGTCGGTGACGGCACGAGCGTGGCGGTCGAGCGGCTCTCGCAGGTCGCGGCGCACGAGCGGCTTCAGGTCATGCTCGCCGACGTACGGCGGGCGCAGGCCAAGCTGGCCCAGGGCAGCTACGGCGAGTGCGACGAGTGCGGCGCTCGGATCCACCCGGACCGCCTGGACGCGCTGCCCTGGGCCACCCACTGCATCACCTGCGCCTCGTCGCGCTGAGCCGGGCCGGGTCGCGTGCCGGTCGCGATTGACCGCGGCTGCGCGCCGCGCGCAGGCTGAGACGCAGGCGCGACCGCGGGCGGCCGGACCGACCGGACCCCGCAGGCCGCGTGTGGAGGGCCGTGTGATGGCGACGCCAGACGTACTGGCCGACTCGCTCAGTGGCGCGACCGGGCCGGTGCTCGCCCGGCTGGGCCAGGTCCTGTCACGCTCCCTGCTCGTCGTGGCCTGCGTCCTGGTGGGCGCAGCCGGGCAGGCCGCGGTGAGCTCGATCGATCGCCCGGCGCCGGAGCCGCGGCTGCTTGCGACGGCTGGTCACGACCTCGCCCCGCCGTTCCACCGGGTGGGTCACCCGGCGGCGGTCGCCGTGCACAACGTCGGGACCGAGCCGGTGACACTGCTGGCCGCCCGGATCAGCGGCGCCGGGCTGCGGCAGCGCTCGGTGAACCTGCCGACGGTGCCCATCGCAGCCGGAGCAACGGGACTGGTCCAGGTCGAGCTCGGCGGCTGCGTCGCCGGTGTCGGCGCGGCCGCGCCCAGCATGACCGTGTGGGCTCGCTCAGCGGACGGGGCCGTCCACCGTTCACGCCTCGACCTCGCCGACCTCAACCCGTCCCTGGCCGCGCTGCGCGACCGGCTGTGCAGCTCTTGAGACTGGGGTTGGGCGACGTGGTGGTGACCTCCGGGGCCGGGTGACCAGCTAGCGGGCACGCGCAGGGACAGCATCGGCGTACTGATGTGGCTCACCCGGCGTAGCTCAGGCCGATCTGGCGGCGTATCTCGTCCATGGTCGTCATGATCGTCAACGTCTCGTCGAGCGGCATGACCTCGCTCTCGAGGCGACCGTCGCGCAGACACTGCATCACCTCTGCCGCCTCGTGGCGCAGCCCGATGCCCTCGTGCGGCTCGTCGTACACCTCGACGGCACCGTCGCGGGTGACGACGCGGAACGAGGTCGGGGCGTACCAGATCGAGTCGATCTCGATGCGCGCCTGGGTGCCGATGATCGCGGCCCGGTTGGGCCCGGCCGCTTCCAGCGACGCGGTGAGGACGGCGTGCCGACCGCCTTCGTGCTGGAGCAGCACCGACGTGGTCGCGTCGACCCCGGTGAACGCGGGGTCGCTGACCGCGGTGACGGTGGACGATGTTCCGAGCACCATCGAGGCGAGCGAGACGGGGTAGATCCCGAGGTCGAGCAGTGCGCCACCGCCGAGCCCGGGTGCGAACAGCCGGTGCGTCCGGTCCTTCACGAACCACTGGCCGTGGTCGGCCACGAGCGACCGGACGTCACCCAGCGTGCCGTTCCGCAGCAGCTCGCGGACTCGCACCATGTGCGGCACGAACCTCGCCCACATCGCCTCCATGAGGAACACACCGCTGTCGCGGGCCCGGGCCACCAGGTCGCGCGCTTCGGCGGCGTCCATCGTGAACGGCTTCTCCACCAGCACAGCCTTGCCGGCATCGATCGCCAGTCTGGCCGCGTCATGGTGGAACGGGTGCGGGGTCGACACGTAGACGACATCGACGTCGGGGTCGGTGACCAGTTCCTCGTACGACGGGTGCCGGTGCCCGATGTCGAACCTGTCGGCGAACTCGTCGGCCGAGGCCCGGGTCCGTGACCCGACGGCCGCGAGCGCGGCGTCCGGCAGCAGCGCGAGGTCGGAGGCGAACGCCGCGGCGATGCCGCCCGTCCCGACGATGCCCCAGCCGACGCGGTCCGTAGCGCTGGTCATCGGGGACTCCCGGCCGGCATCTGGCTCTCGCTCACGCCCGTAGTCTGTCGGTGAGTCCGAGCTGCGCAGAACGTGGCCCAGGAGATCTGTCAGTCGGCGCCGACGACCGTGAAGTTAGCGCTGACGAAGACGTGGTGCGGCCAGTTGACTCCGATGTAGTGGACCTCGTACTCCCCGGTGCTCAGCTTGACGACGCGGTCGACGACGCCTCCGGGGTAGGCGGCCAGCGCAGCTTCGGTCGCCTTGTTCGCCGCCGTTCCGCCGACGATCGTCCCCGACCCCTCGCTGTAGCTCGCCGGGACCTGACCGACCTGCTTCGCCGTGGTCGGAGCGCCGCGCTGGAACGGAACCACCCCTGCCGCCGACGAACTCGCAGCTCCGTCGCTGCCAGTCGGTTGCACGATGACCTGCGAGGCCGTGATGGTCGTCCCGCTCGTCGTCCCTAGCACGAGGACCGGTTCGCCCGTTGCAATGGCACTGGCCGATGTCGGGCTCGTCCCCCTCTGGTAGGTCGTCGAGGAGGTCTGGTCCACCGTTACCTTCTGACCCGCCGATGTCGACAGGGTGAAGCCCGACGTGGACACGCTGTCGACGGTGCCGGATGCCCCGCCTGCGGCCGGTCCGGACCGAGCGTTGGGTCCCGCGGCGCCGGACCCGGGACCGCCGGGGAAGCCGCCGCCGGGCACGGGACGGCCTGCTGTCGCCGAGGGAGACGCGGCGAGAGCGACCGCAACGACGATCGCGG
>JAVEDG010000111.1 GCA_030841245.1 Actinomycetota bacterium | reverse complement strand
CTCGGCCTGCGGCATGACCTGGGTGACGCTCGGTGCCGCGGCCGGCGCGGTGACCGGCGCTCCCGCACCCGCGGCGAGCAGTGCGCTCGCCTCTGCGGCGAGGGACCCCGCGCTCACCGGCCGGTCGGCCGGATCCTTGGCCAGCATCCGCATCACCAGCTCGCGGACCGGCGCGGGCACGTCCTCGGGCAGCGCCGGCGGCTCGTCGCGCACCTGGGCGAGCGCGACGCTGACGGGCGTGTTCCCGGCGAACGGGCGGCGGCCGGCCAGGCACTCGTAGGACACGATCCCGAGCGAGTAGATGTCGCTGGCCGGCGAGACCGAGCCGCCGGTCGCCTGCTCGGGCGAGATGTAGTAGGCCGTGCCCATGATGGCGCCGGTCTGGGTCAGCGGCACCGAGTTGGCAGCGCGGGCGATCCCGAAGTCGGTGATCTTCACGGTCCCGTCGTCGGTGTGCAGCAGGTTGCCCGGCTTGATGTCGCGGTGGATCACCCCCGCGTCGTGGGCCGCCTGCAGGGCGAAGCCGGACTGCGCGATCAGGTCGAGCGTCCGCTCCGCGCTCATGGCACCGTCACGGGCGATCGTCGTCGCGAGCGGCTCGCCGGGGACCAGCTCCATCACGAGGTACGACGACCCGTCCTCCTCGCCGTAGTCGTAGACCGCCGCGATCCCGGGGTGGCTCAGGCCGGCGGTGTGCCTGGCCTCGGCCCGGAACCGCTCCAGGAACGTCGGGTCGTCGGCGTACTCGCGGCGCAGGATCTTGACGGCGACGTCTCGGCCCAGGACCTGGTCCGAGCCGCGCCAGACCTCGCCCATGCCGCCGCCCGCGATCCGCTCGGTCAGCCGGTAGCGGGTCCCGAGCAGCGAGCCGGCCCCCGGAATGACGCTCACTTGCCGAGCACCGCCCGCATCACCTGGTTGGCGATCGGTGCGGCCAGCTGGTTGCCGCTGATCTCGGTTGCGTTGCCGCCGTTCTCGATGATGACAGCGACGGCGACCTTGGGGTTCTGCGCCGGCGCGAACGAGACGAACCAGGCGTGGGGTCGACGCCCGCCGCCCTGCTGGGCCGTGCCGGTCTTCCCGGCCACCTGCACGCCCGGGATCTGGCCGTTGGTCCCCGTGCCGTGCTCCACGACGTAGATCATCATGTCGGTGAGGTCCCGAGCCGCGGCCGGATCCATCGCCTGGCTCATCTCCTTGGGCGTGGTGCGGTCCAGCACGGACAGGTCGGGGGCACGGACCGTGTCGACGAGGTAGGGCTTCATCAGCACCCCGCGGTTGGCGATCGCGGCACCGACCATCGCCATCTGCAGCGGCGTGGCCGTGTCGTCGAACTGCCCGACCGCCGACTGCGCGGTCTGCGGCGGGTTGGGGTTGTCAGGGAAGCGGCTGATCGCCGAGGCCATGGGCACCGTGATGGACTGGCCGAAGCCGAACTTCTCGGCCTGCGCGCGGATCGCGGCACCGCCGAGGTCGAGGCCGATCTTGCCGAACGCGGCGTTGCAGGAGTTCGCCAGCGCGATCTTGAACGTCGCGATCCCCGCGGTGCACGGCACGCCGCCCTCGTTGGGCAGGTCGTGGGTGGTCTGCGGCAGGTTGAGCGCGGAGCCGTTGAAGACCCTCGTGTTCGGCCGGTACTTCCCGCTCGCCAGCGCGGCGGCGGCGGTGACCATCTTGAACGTCGAGCCGGGCGCGTAGGTCTGGCGCAGCGCCCGGTCGAGCATCGGCTGGTCCTTGTTGGTCAGCAGCCGGTGGTAGTTGCGGCGCACCTTGGCGGGGTCGTGCGAGGACAGCAGGCTCGGGTCGTACGACGGGCTGGTGACCAGGGCCAGGATCGCCCCGGTCGACGGGTCGAGCGCGACCACCGCTCCGCGACGACCGGCCAGGCCGCGGTAGGCCGCCCGCTGGGCCTTCGGGTCGAGAGTGAGCTCGACGCTGCCGCCCTCCGGCGGCTGACCGGTGACCAGGTCGACGACGCGGCGAACGAACAGGCTGTCGTCGGTGCCGGCGAGGATCGGGTTCTCCTCGCTCTCGATCCCGGTGGCGCCGTACACAAGCGAGTAGAAGCCGGTGGCGGGGGCGTAGAGCGGACCCGAGCTGTAACGGCGCTCGTACTTGAGCCGGTCGTTGGTCGCGACGCTGCTGGCGATCTTCTTGCCCGCGACGAGGATGGGACCGCGCTGCCGGGAGTACTCCTCGAGGATCAGTCGCGGGTTGTGGCTGTTGTTGTGCAGTGCGCCGGCATCGACGACCTGCAGGTAGTTGAGGTTGAGCAGCAGCACGCCGAACATGAGCAGCACGGCGATGGACAGCTTGCGCAGGGGCGTGTTCACGAGGTCCTCACAGCCGCACCACCTGGGTGCTCGCGTCGGCGAGGGACGCCGGAGGCGGCGGGGGCGGTCGGCGCGCGGCGTCGCTGATCCGGAGCAGGAGGGCGACCAGGGCCCAGTTGGCGACCAGCGAGGAGCCCCCGTATGAGAGGAACGGCATGGTGAGGCCGGTCAACGGGATCAGCCGGGTGACGCCGCCCACCACCACGAACACCTGCAGCGCCATGCTGAACGCCAGACCAGCGGCGAGCAGCTTGCCGAACGCGTCGCGGACCGCGATCGAGCTGCGCAGCCCGCGTTGCACCATCACGGCGTAGATCACGAGCAGGGCCATCAGCCCGGTCAGGCCGAGCTCCTCGCCGATGGCCGCGACGATGAAGTCGGTCTTGGCGAACGGCACGATGTCGGGCCGGCCCTGGCCGAGGCCCTTGCCCAGCAGTCCGCCGCTGCCCATGCCGAACAGGCCCTGGACCAGCTGGTAGCTGCTGTTCGAGACGTTGCGCGGGGCGAACGCGTGCAACCAGATGTCCACCCGCTCGTGGACGTGGGCGAACAGCATCCACGCGAGATAGGAGCCGGACAGGAACAGCAGCAGGCCGATGAGCAGCCAGGACAGCCGCTCGGTCGCGACATAGAGCAGGGCAACGAACACCCCGAAGAACAGCAACGACGTGCCGAGGTCGCGCTCGAACACGAGTACGCCGAGGCTCGCCGCCCAGGCCAGGATGATCGGCCCCAGGTCGCGGGCCCGCGGCAGGTCGATGCCCACGACGCGGCGCCCGGCCAGGGCCAGCACGTCGCGCTTCGCCACGAGGTAGCCGGCGAAGAACACCAGCAGTGCCAGCTTGGCCAGCTCGCCCGGCTGGAAGGAGAAGCCGACGAAGTGGATCCAGATCCGGGACCCGTTGATCGTCGTGCCGATCACGGGCAGCAGCGGCAGGACGAGCAGCAGCAGGCCGGCCAGCATCGCGGTGTAGGTGAAGCGCTGCAGGATGCGGTGGTCGCGCACGACGACGAGCACTGCGATGAACAGGATCACGCCGACGGCAGTCCA
>JAVEDG010000096.1 GCA_030841245.1 Actinomycetota bacterium | reverse complement strand
AGTACGACTACGCGCAGTCCGACTCGGCCGACAAGGGCGCGGCGGCGATCGTCGCCTCGCTGAAGAAGGCCGGCATCAACGTCAAGCCCAACCCGATCGAGGCAGGCCAGTACTACGGCATCGTCTTCGACCCGGCGAAGGCCGGCGAGCTGATGAACTCGGGCTGGGGTCCGGACTGGCCGAACGCCTCGACCATCCTTCCTCCGTTGTTCACACCGAACGGTGGCTTCGACCTCTCCGAGGTCAACGACCCGGTGTTCAACAAGAAGGTCGACGAGGCCAACGCGGAGACCGACCGGAACAAGCAGTCCACTTTGTGGAAGGCTCTCAACAAGTACGCCGTGCAGCACGCCTGGGCGATCCCGACGCGTGCGGGCCGCGACCAGCGGCTGGCGGGCTCGAAGGTCCACTCGGCCTCGGGTCCCGGCGGCAACCTGTACCTGTGGGCGCCGTTCACCTCATGGCCGTACGCGGACATGTGGGTGGAGCACTAAGCAGTCAGCAGCCGGGCTGCACAGCCCGGTTGTGACAAAGAGGTAGGAACCGGGGGGCGGAGGACAATCCGCCCCCCGGTTCTCACCACGGCCCCGACGGCCTTATCGTCGGGACGAACAGTCGACGAGTTGGCCGGTCGGGCAGGGTTGTCCCGGAAGGGGCTGGAGGTCTGCGATGGGTGCGTACATCGTTCGTCGGGTGATCGCGATGGTCCTCATGCTCATCGCGCTCAGCATGATCACGTTCCTGCTCTTCAACGTCCTGCCCGCGGACCCGGCGCGGCTCACCTGCGGCAAGGCGTGCACCCCCGCGGTCATCGCGGCCAACCGGCACCGCCTCGGCCTCGACGACCCGCTCTACGTGCAGTACGAGAAGTTCGTCAAGGGCATCTTCGTCGGCCGCACCTACGGTTCCGGCACGGCGACCTTCGACTGCCACGTTCCGTGCCTGGGCTACTCGTTCCGCCAGGGCGAGCAGGTGACCGACCTGATCAAGGCCAAGTTCCCGATAACCGCACAGCTGGCGGCGGGCGGCTTCATCCTCTGGCTCGTGTCCGGAGTCAGCATCGGCATCATCGCGGCCTTGAAACGCGGCAAGTGGGAGGACCGGGCCATCATGGGCGCGGCTCTGGTCGGCTACTCCTTCCCGTCGTTCTTCATCGGCCTGCTGCTTCTCTACTTCGTCCAGATCAAGTGGCACCTGGTGAGCTTTGCGGGCTACACCTCGTTCTTCGACAGTCCATCGCTCTGGTTCCAGGCCCTGATCCTGCCCTGGATCGCGATCGCGATGGTGCAGGCCGCTTTCTATGCGCGGCTCACCCGCAACCAGATGCTCGAGACCATGGGCGAGGACTACATCCGCACCGCCCGGGCCAAGGGCCTCAAGGAGCGCACGGTGATCGGACGCCACGGCCTGCGCGCCGGACTCACCCCGATCGTGACGGCGGCCGGTCTGGACCTCGCCTACGTGCTTGGCGGAGCCATCATCACCGAGCAGGTGTTCAACCTGGACGGCCTGGGCAAGCTGGCGATCACGTCGGTGATCGACTCCGACCTGCCGACCATCACCGCGACCGTGCTCGTGGCCGCGACCTTCATCATCGTGTCCAACCTGATAGTTGACCTCTTGTACGCGATCATCGACCCCCGGGTGAGACTGGCATGAGCCAACCCTTCCTCGACGTGAAGGAGCTTCGCGTCCAGTTCCCGACGGAGGACGGCATCGTCAACGCCGTCGACGGCGTCTCGTTCTCCGTGCAGAAGAACGAGACGCTCGCGATCGTCGGCGAGTCCGGGTCCGGCAAGTCGGTGACCGCCCAGGCCGTCATGGGCCTGATCAACCGCAAGTCGGCGACCATCACCGGAGAGGTCTTCCTGGACGGTGAGGAGCTCGTCTCGGCCTCCAAGGAGCAGGTCCGCTCGCTGCGCGGCAAGCGTATGGCGATGATCTTCCAGGACCCGCTGTCCTCGCTGCACCCCTTCTACTCGATCGGCCGCCAGCTGGTGGAGGCGATCAAGGTCCACCAGGACATCTCGAAGGCCAAGGCTCTGGGAATCTCTCGGGACATGCTCGACCGTGTCGGGATCCCCAACCCGGAACGCCGCCTCAAGGACTACCCGCACAACCTGTCCGGCGGCATGCGCCAGCGCGTGATGATCGCCATGGCGCTGCTCAACGACCCCGAGCTGCTCATCGCCGACGAGCCGACGACGGCGCTCGACGTGACGGTGCAGGCGCAGATCATCGAGCTGCTGCGTGGGCTGCAGAAGGAGTTCGGCACAGCGATCGTGCTGATCACCCACGACCTCGGCGTCGTCGCCGACATGGCCGACCAGGTCGTGGTGATGTACGGCGGGCGGGTCGTCGAGAACGCCGGGATCGAGGACATCTACTACCGTCCGGAGATGCCCTACACCTGGGGCCTGCTGGGCTCGGTCCCGCGCATGGACGTGGGACGCCACGAGCGCCTCGAGCCGATCCCGGGCCAGCCGCCGTCGTTGATCCGGCTTCCCAAGGGTTGCGTGTTCCGTCCGCGCTGCCCGTACCACGAGCTCGTCCCGGGCAACCGCTGCGACGACGAACGCCCCGATCTGGTCCCGACCAGCGCCAGCCACGCGGTCCGCTGCCACCTCGAGCCGGCGCAGCGCCGTGAGATCGCCGCCGAGCGGCTCGGCAGCCCTGCCATGGAGGAGACGTGACCGTAGTCGACGAGAGCAACACCAGCATCGCCGCTGACCGCGGCGATGCTCTGCTGCGCGTCGATCAGCTCCAGAAGTACTTCCCGATCACCGGGAACGGGCTGCTCCGTCGCAGGATCGGCGACGTGCGAGCCGTCGAGGACATCAGCTTCGACGTCGTCCCTGGAGAGACGTTGGGCATCGTCGGAGAGAGCGGCTGCGGCAAGTCCACCGCGGGTCGCACGATCATGCGTCTGCTCGAGCCGACCGGCGGGCGCATCGAGTTCGACGGCCGCGACATCACCAAGCTCTCGCGCCGCGAGCTCGTGCCGCTCCGCCGCGAGATGCAGATGATCTTCCAGGACCCCTACTCCTCGTTGAACCCTCGGCACACCGTCGGCACCATTATCTCCGCGCCCTTCAAGGTGCAAGGGGTCAAGCCGGCTCGTGGCGTGCAGGCCGAGGTGCAGGACCTGATGGCCCGCGTCGGCCTCAACCCCGAGCACTTCAACCGCTACCCGAACGAGTTCTCCGGCGGCCAGCGACAGCGGATCGGCATCGCGCGAGCGATCGCCCTGCGACCCAAGCTGATCGTCTGTGACGAGCCCGTCTCCGCGCTCGACGTGTCGATCCAGGCCCAGGTCGTCAACCTGCTCGAGGACCTGCAGGACGAGTTCCAGCTGGCCTACATCTTCATCGCGCACGACCTGTCCGTCGTGCGCCACATCTCCGACCGCGTCGCCGTCATGTACCTCGGCCGCATCATGGAGCTGGCCGAGTCCGACAAGATCTACAAGGCGCCGCTGCACCCGTACACCCACGCGCTCACGTCGGCGGTGCCCCTCCCCGACCCGCGAGCCGAGCGCAAGCGCGAGCGCATCATCCTGACCGGTGACCTGCCCAGCCCGATCAACCCGCCTTCGGGCTGCGTGTTCCGGACGAGGTGCCCGAAGGCGCAGCAGCGCTGCACCGACGAGATCCCGCTGCTCCGCGAGTTCTCGCCCGGCCACTACGGCGCGTGCCACTTCCCGGAGGAGCGCAAGCTCGTCTGAGGCCCAGCGCGTCCGGCCCCTCAGCTCGAGCGGGCCAGCTTGTCCCGCAGCCAGTCGACCTGCAGCAGCAGGAGGTTCTCGGCGACGACCTCCTGCGGCGTCATGTGGGTGACCCCTGAGAGCGGAAGGACCTCGTGCGCCCGCCCGGCCGCCAGGAGCGCAGAGGACAGCCGCAGGGTGTGCGCCGATGCGACGTTGTCATCGGCCAGGCCGTGGAGCAACAGCAGCGGTCTCTCGCGCCGAGCGGCGTCGGTGATCAGACTGTGCCGCTCGTAGACCGCCGGCTCGTCGTCCGGATGACCGAGATAGCGCTCGGTGTACGCCGTGTCGTAGAGCCGCCAGTCCACCACCGGGGCCCCGGCGACGGCGGCGTGGAACACGTCAGGTCGACGTAGGACGGCGAGCGCGGCCAGGTAGCCACCGAAGGACCAGCCACGGATGCCGACCCGGCTCAGGTCCAGGTCGGGCTCCTCGGCCGCAACCGCGAGCAGCGCGTCCACCTGGTCCTGCAGCGGGACGTCGTCGAGGTGCCGGCTCACGGCGCGGTCCCACGCGGGCCCACGCCGTCCGGTGCCCCTGCCGTCGGCCACGACGACGGCGAACCCCTGGTCGGCCAGCCACTGCGACGTCCGCCACCGGTCGGACCTGGCGGCGACCCGGGGTCCGTGCGGGCCGCCGTAGGGGTCCATCAGGACCGGCAGCGAGGTCCCGGGGCGATGATCGGTCGGCAGCAGCAGCCCGACCCGCAGCCGGCGCTCGCCGACGGTGGTGATCCGGGGCCTGGGCTGCACCGGCGGCACCTCGGCGTACGACGCGATCTCGGCAACCGGCTCGTCGCCCCGGCGGACCGTGACGCGCGCCCCCGGCCGTGCCACCTCCCTGTGCACCAGGACCGTCGTACCTCCCGACGACACGGCCTCGTGGTACCCGCCCGAGCCGGTGAGCTGGGTGCAGGTGCCGTCCAGCCCGACCCGCCACAGGTGCGCCTCGACCGGCTCGGCGGAGGCACTGACCAGCACGCCCGAGGCGTCGACGTCGATCACGTGGTCGACCTGGAGGCCCTGCGGGGTGAGCGGGTCACCGTCGAGCACCAGCCGTCGGGTCCCGTCCAGCTCGGCCGTGCGCAGCAGCCGGCCGTCAGGCAGCAGACGCGGGGTGCCGGGCACGACGTCCAGCCAGTCGTCGTCGTCGTCGGTCGCGAGCACCTCGACGGACCCGTCGGAGACGTCCACGCGCAGAACCTGTGACCGTCGCTGGTCGCGGGTCATGACGAGCAGCAGCGGGTCGGCGTCGACCGGCCAGGTCGCGTGCGCGAGGTAGGGGAACGCCTCGTTGTCCCAGCCCACCGAAGTGCGGCGGCCGTCCAGCCCGACTATGTGCAGGGTCACGACGGCGTTGTTGGTGCCGGCGGCCGGGTAGGCGACCTCTCTGGGTCGTTGCGTCGGGTTGGCCGGGTCGGCGATGAACCACCGGTCGACGGGCGCCTCGTCGACGCGGGCCACCAGCAGCGCCGTCCCGTCGGGCGACCACCAGAACCCGCGGTAGCGCTCGAGCTCCTCGGCCGCGATGAACTCGGCGACTCCCCAGGCGACGTCCGGGCCGTCCGGCTCGACCAGGGCCCAGTCCTTGGAGCCGTCGGCCAGGGAGACGCGCAGCGCGCCGGCCGACGCGTAGGCCACGTGGGTGCCCGTCGGGTCGGGTCGCGGGTCGACGACCGGCGCGGCGGCGGGCAGCTCGCGAGCATCGCCACTCGTCGAGGTCAGCCACAGCCGGCTGGAGAAGGCGAACGCCGCCAGGGTGCCGCCCCGGTCGGTGGCGAACCCGACGACCCCGCCGGCCGTCTCGCGGGTCCGTTCACGCCGGGCTCGCTCCGCGGTCGAGAGGTCCTCGTCCGCCGCCGACGAGAGGGCGGCCGGGTCGGCAACGAGTGACTCGACACCGGTCGCCAGGTCCAGGCACCACAAGCGCCCCACCGGGTCGGTCCCGCCGCCGGAACGGATGAACCACACCAGGGACCCGTCACCTGAGACGGACAGGGAGCGGGGCGCGCCCAAGGTGAACCCCCGGGTCCGGGCGCTCTGGCGGGGAAAGGACGGTGTGGGCGCGTCGGCAGGCATGTCGGCAACTTACCGGCCGCCCGCGCTGCCTCGTTGCAGGCGACCCTGTCCGCCCACCGGGCCGCGCCCGACTGTACGGCGGGGCCGTGACGGGCTCGCATAAGGTGCACCGCATGACCAGCCCGACCGAGCCGACCCCCGGCGCCGAAGCGGGGCAGGCACGACTGGACAGTCCGGAGGCCGCCGTCCTGCACGAGGCCGAGTCCGTCATCGAGCAGGCCGAGCCCGCGGGCTCGGCAGCGATGGACCTGCTGGACTCGCGGCGGCGGATGCTGCTCGTGCATGCCCACCCCGACGACGAGACGATCGGCAACGGGGTCACGATGGCCAAGTACGCCGCGGCGGGTGCGCACGTCACCCTGGTCACCTGCACCCTCGGTGAGGAGGGAGAGGTGCTCGTCCCCGACCTCGCCCACCTGGCCGCGGACCGCGACGACGCCCTCGGCCCGCAGCGGATCACGGAGCTCGCCACGGCCATGGAGGCGCTCGGGGTCACCGACCACCGCTACCTCGGCGGCGCGGGCCGCTACCGCGACTCCGGGATGATGGGCCTGCCGACCAACGACCGTCCCGACTGCTTCTGGCAGGCCGACGTGGACGAGGCGGCTGGTCACCTCGTCGAGGTGATCCGGGAGACCCGGCCGCAGGTGCTGGTCACCTACGACCCCGAGGGCGGCTACGGCCACCCGGACCACATCCAGGCGCACCGGGTGGCGATGCGAGCCGCCGAGCTGGCGGGGCTCGGGGGTGGCGACGCTGCACCCTGGGCGATCGCCAAGATCTACTGGAACGCGTTGCCGGAGTCCTGGCTGAGAGACGGGCTGCGCCGGCTGCGCGACTCGGGGGACACCACGACGTTCGAGGGGATGGACCCAGACGCGGCCGAGCTCCCCTACGTCGTGCCCGACGAGCTCGTCACGGCGGTGGTCGACGGCATGGACGTGGTGGACGCCAAGATGGCGGCGATGCGGGCACACGCCACGCAGATCACGCTGGACGGTCCGTTCTTCGCCCTGTCGAACAACATGGGCAACGAGGTGTGGGGGCTGGAGGCCTACCGCCTCGTGCACGGCCGGCCCGGGCCCGCGGACGAGCGCGATGGCGACGGACGTGAGACGGACCTGTTCTCCGGCCTCGACTGAGGCTGGCGCCGGTCACGCTGCGTCGAGGTGGCCGTTGCTCCGAACGGGTGACGCAGCCACCGCATTTGGGTGAAAGCCGGTCCCTCGATGATGCGAAGCGCGTCCGGGCGGCGAGACTCCCTGCACAGAGGCACTCGTCTCCGAGCAGAGGATCGGCACACCCGCGGCCGGGCTGCATAGCCCGAACGGGTGAGGGCGCCTCGGCCGGAGCCCGGGCGCGGCACACGGGTTTCAGGAGGGGCAGATGAAGCGCACGGAGGTCGCGGAGTTCTCGGAGCCGGGCGCGGTGCTCGACCTGACGCAGACAGCCGGCGGGGCCGATGTGGGCCGAAGCCGCGAGGAGATGCGCCGGCACCGGCTGGTCCGGCTCATCGTGCTGGTGGGGATCCCCACGGCGTACCTCTGGTACCGGATCGGTGTGGGCCGGCCGCTGAACCTGTTCAACCTGCCCCATCTCGACCCGCTGATCCTGATGCCGTCCCTGTTCTTCCTGATGCTGAGCCTGGTGCTGGTCGGGCAGTTCTTCTTCACCGGCCGGTCGCCCCACCAGGTCGTGCGGCCCGAGCAGCTCGACGTCCGGCTTGCCGACGTGGTCGGCATCGACGTGGTCAAGGACGAGGTCGTCCGGTCCCTGCAGCTGTTCCTGTCCCACCAGCAGTTCACCTCGACGATGGGCGGGCGGCCCCGCCGGGCGCTGCTCTTCGAGGGCGGCCCGGGCACCGGGAAGACGTACACGGCCAAGGCGCTGGCGGCCGAGGCGGGAGTGCCGTTCCTGTTCGCGACGGCGACCTCCTTCCAGTCGAGCCTGCAGGGTGCAACCGTGCGCAAGGTGCGGCAGTACTTCCGGGCGCTGCGCAAGACGGCCCGCAAGCACGGCGGCGCGGTGGGCTTCATCGACGAGTTCGACGCCATCGGCCTGGCCCGGGCCGGTGTGTCCGGCATGAGCGCGGCTCCGTCGGCGGTCCTGCCGATGGGCTGCGGCGGGCTGGAGGGCCTGCCGATGGCCGTGGCGACCGCGGCGACGACGCGTACCTCGTTCACCGGTGGCAACGACCTGCAGATGGCGGTCAACGAGCTGCTCGTGCAGATGCAGTCGTTCGAGGAGCCCACCGGCAGGGACAAGCTCGTCGGAAGGCTGGTCGACGCGGTCAACCTGCTGCTGCCCCCGCACCGGCAGCTGCGCGGTCCGGCCGGGAAGTACGCCAACATCATGCTGATCGCGTCGACCAACCGGGCCGACTCGCTCGACCCGGCCCTGCTGCGGCCCGGACGCTTCGACCGGCGGCTGACCTTCGAGCTGCCGCCCAAGGTGAGCCGGCGGCAGCTGATCGACCACTTCCTGGCCCGCAAGGCCCACGCACCCGAGCTCGACTCGGACGAGCGCCGCGACGCACTGGCCGCGGTCACCCAGGGCTACAGCCCCGCCATGCTCGAAGGGCTGATGGACGAGGCGCTGATCCAGGCCGTGCGCGAGAAGCGGGCCCGGATGAGCTGGGACGACGTGGAGCACGCCCGGATGCAGATCGAGATCGGGCTGGGCCAGCCCGTCGCGTACACCAGCCACGAGGTCCGGCTGATCGCGACCCACGAGGCGGGGCACGCCACCGTGGCCTGGCTGGTGGCCCCGCAGCGCCGGCTGGAGATCCTCACGATCATCAAGCGCCGGGAGTCGCTCGGTCTGCTCGCGCACGGCGACCGGGAGGACGTCTACACCCGCTCCCGCGCCGAGATGACCGCGCTGATCCAGATCGCGATGGGTGGCCAGGTGTCCGAGGAGCTGTTCTTCGGGGACGTGTCCACCGGCCCCGCGGGCGACCTGATGTACGCCACGAACGTTGCGGCCCAGATGGTCGGGGCAGCGGGCATGACCGACACGCTGGTGTCCTACGCAGCCGTGCAGAACAGCGGCTACAGCGACACGAACCTCGTCGGTCGCGTGCTCAGCGACTCGGACGGCCGCCGCCGGGTGGAGGACATGCTCCAGGGCCAGAAGACGGTGGTGCGTGGTCTGCTCGACGCCAACCAGCACCTCGTCGTCGCCTTGCGGGACGCGCTGCTGGAACGACACGAGCTGATCGGCTCGGAGATCACCGACGTCCTGGAGGCCGCGCGGGCGGCCGGCCCGGGGCCACAGGTTCTCGACCTGCGCGACGGTCTGCGCCGGCCGTCGTTCGAGCCGCCTGCGTAGCCTGGCCCGGTGCTCGTCCGCGTGCTGCTGCACCTCCTCGCGCTCGCGGCGGGCGCCGGAGCCGGTCTGCTCGGCGCGTTCGTGCACCAGCGGACCGACCACGGGCTCCCGACCGGGCTGCTGATCGGCCTCGGACTGACCGCGGCGGTCTACCTCACGCTCGGCCTGTTGACCCGGTCCCGCAGCGGCCCCCTGATCGGCTTCCTCGGCTGGATCGCGGCCACGATCGTGATCTCCTACGTGCGCCCGGGCAGCGACACGATCATCCCGGCCAACGGCCGCGGCACCGGCTGGCTCTACGCCGGCCTGCTCCTCGCGTTCGTGGCGATCGTGCTCCCCTACGGACCGGAGGGTCCCGCAGTCCTGGGCCGGCCGCCTTCAGACGGGCCACCAACGGGTCGATGAGAGCGGTGTGGAGGGCCTGACGACGACCGAGCCCGTCGGCGCCGCGACGCCCGACGATGCGCTCGCGACCCCGGCCGCCGGCGGCATCCTGCTGCGACTGGGAGGGTCCCGCTACGTCGTCGCGATGGCCGATGTCGCCGAGGTCATCCCCGTCCCGGAAGTGACTCGGATCCCGGGCGCCCCGGTGTGGCTGAGCGGCGTCGGCAACTGGCGCGGCCGGATGCTGGCCGTGCTCGACATCCGCTCCCTGCTCGGCGCCGCGACGACACCACTCCCGACCAGCGCCCGTCTCGTGGTGCTTCGCAGCGGCCTGATCACGGCGGCGGTGGTCGCGGAGGCCGTTCCGGGCGTGTACGACGTGTCGATGGACCACCCCGCTCCCGCCCCGCCGACCCTCTCCCCGGACGCTGCGATTCTGGTCACCGGCCAGGTCGAGGACGAGCTGGGTCCGATCGGGGTCCTCGATCTCGAGGCGGTGCTCGGCTTGCGCGACCGGGTCGACCGGCGCCGCCACGGCGGCTGAGCGGTCCCGGCCGCCGGGCAACCGTCCCGCTTCGCTTCAGGCGCAGACCGATCCAACCGATTCCAACGACAGAGGCGTGTTCGCGCCTGCGACCCTCGGCTGGAGGCCTCCGGTGCAGTTCTGGACCATGCTCAACAGGGCGTCCGCGATCACCATCGCGGTCAGCGTCGTGGCGGGCGGGGTCGCCGTCGCACTCGGTCTGCTCGGCGACGGGGCCGGCTACAGCGCCGGGCCGGCCGCGGCCTGGCTGGTGCTCGGGCTGCTCAGCGCCGCCGGCCTCGGGGCCCTCACGATCATGGGTGACCGCCTGCTCGGCGGGCGCGCGCGCCTGGAGCAGTACCGGGCCGGGCTGATCCTCGCCAACCTGGTCTGGGTCTCCGGACTCGTCGCGGCCACGGGTGGTCTCAAGGAGCCGTTCTGGGTCCTCTACGTCGCTCCGGTGCTCATCGCGGCCGTCGCGATGCCGCGCTGGCACAGCGTCGGGGTCGGGCTGCTGGCCTCGCTCGGCTGCGTCGGTGCGTTCGGGTACGCCGGGCAGCTGCGCACCGACCAGCTCGGCGACCTGTCCCTGGTGCTGCCCACCGGACCGCTCATCGCGTGGTTCGTCGGCATGCTCTGCCAGTCCGTCTGGGACGAGCGGCGCACCGCCCAGCAGGAGCGCGACGAGCTCGGCACCCGGGTCGACGAGCTGTCCGCGGTGCTCGCCCTCGCCGCTGAGGGCGACCTCGCCGTGCAGGTGAGCCCGGACGGCGCCAACGAGTCGGTCGCGGGCCTGATCAACTCGTTCAACAACACCCTGCTCAACCTGCGTCAGCTCGTCGACCAGATCCGCTCCGGCGGCGACCAGATCACCGCCAGCGCCGGCGAGCTGCTGGCCACGGCCGAGGAGCACGCGGCCAGTGCCACCCAGCAGTCCTCAGCCGTCGCGGAGACGACCTCCACGATCGAGGAGCTGGCGGCCACTGCCGCGCAGATCGCGGACACGGCCGAGTCCGTCGCCCGCTACGCCGCCGAGACACTGCGCCACGCGGAGGACGGTCGCACCGCGGTCGCCACCTCGGTGGCGGCGATGGACAAGATCGCCGACCGGGTCAACTCCATCGCGACCCGCGCGCTCTCCCTCGGCGAGAAGGGGCAGGAGATCGGGCGCATCCTGCAGGTCATCGACGACCTGGCGGACCAGACCAACCTGCTCGCGCTCAACGCCGCGATCGAGGCCGCCCGCGCGGGGGAGCACGGACGGGGCTTCGCCGTCGTCGCCTCCGAGGTCCGCAAGCTCGCGGAGCGCTCGCAGGAGTCCGCCGGCCAGATCCAGGCCATCGTCGCTCAGATCCAGGCCGAGACCAGCGCCACCATCCTCGCCTCCGAGGAAGGCGCCCGTGAGGTCGCCGGTGGCGCCGAGCTGGCCCGCGACGTCGTGGACTCGCTCGAACGGATCTCCGGGATGGTGGACGAGACGACGACCGCCGCCAAGGAGATCTCCATCGCGACCCAGCAGCAGCGCTCGGCCTCGGACCAGGTGGTCTCGGCGATGACACAGGTCTCCGACGTCTCCCGGCAGTACGCCGTCGGCTCCAAGCAGGCGGCGGCAGCCGCGGCCCAGCTCAACGTGCTGGCCGCCGAGCTGCGCTCATCGATCGAGCAGTTCCGCTCCGCGTGAGCCGGCCGTGACCGACTGGGCCAACGACCCCGAGCTGGTCGCCACCTTCCGCGCCGAGGTCGAGGAGCGGCTCGCCTCCCTGTGTGCGGGGCTGCTCCGTCTCGAGGCCCATCCCTCACCCCGCCAGCTCGTCGCCGGCCTGTTCCGCGACGCGCACACCGTCAAGGGGTCGGCCCGGATGCTCGGCCTCGACGTGGTCGTGGACGTCGCGCACCACAGCGAGGACGTGCTGGGGGCGATCAAGGAGGGCCGCTTCGCCGTCCGCAAGGACCTGGTCGACCTGCTCCTCGTCGCCGCGGACAGCATCTCCCGGTCGCTGCCCGGCAGCGAGCGCCCCGTCGCGGCCGGCGACCTGGACGCGGTCGTCGCGGCCCTGAAGGCTGCCCTGGCCGGAACCGACCCGGTCGTCGTACCCCGGCTCTCCGCACCGGCCGAGGAGGAGCAGGCAGACGGCCCCCGCTCGAGCGGCGAGTCGATCCGAGTACCGACCCGTCGGGTGCACGACCTGCTCGATGTCGTGGGTGAGGCCGAGCTGGACATGCGCCGGGTCACCGGTCACGGCCGGGAGCTCGCGTCGCTCGCGCAGGAGCACCTGCGCTGGGCGCGCAGCCTGCGCCGCGCGACCGGACCGGGCCAGCAGGAGCTGCCGGAGACGGTGGCCGACGGCGTACACGGGCTGATCGCTCTGGTCGACCAGCTGGTCGCGGCGACCCGGCAGCTGCAGGCGCGCTCGGAGGACGCCCAGAGCCGGTTGGCGGCGGTGCGGGTCGACGCGATGGGCCTGGCGATGGTCCCGGTACGCCGGGTGGTCGCCGCCTTCCCGCAGCTGGTCCGCGAGATGTGCGGCCGGGCCGAGGACAAGGACGTCGAGCTGGTCCTGAGCGGTGAGGACGTCGAGCTGGACACCAGGGTCCTCGACGCCGTCGCCGACTCACTGCGCCACCTGGTCACCAACGCGGTCGACCACGGCTGCGAGACCCGCGCCGAGCGGGTGGCGGCCGGCAAGCCGGCCCGCGCGACGTTGTCCGTCAGCGCACGGGCGGCGGGCTCGACCGTGGTGATCGAGGTCCGCGACGACGGGCGCGGCGTGGACGAGGACGCGGTCCGGGCGGTCGCCATGGAGACGGGGATGCTCGGCGCCGACTCGACACTGAGCGGACCGGCCCTGCTGCAGCTCATGTTCGCCGCAGGGTTCTCCACCCGCACGGAGGTCACCCAGACCTCCGGTCGTGGCATCGGGCTCGATGTGGTCCGCACGGTGATCGGCGACCTGTCCGGCACCATCGAGGTCGCCTCGGAGCCCGGCGTGGGAACCTGCTTCACCATCACGCTTCCGGTCACGCTCGGCGTACTCAGGTGCCTGATCGCGCGGGTCGGCTCCGAACGCTACGCACTGCCGGTCGGCGGGGTCCTCGAGACCCTTAGCCTGACCGGCGCAGCGCGCCACGAGGTGGGCGGGGTGCCGGTGCTGGTCCGCGAGGGCCGCACCATCCCGCTCGTCGACCTCGGGCCGGCGCTCGGCGTCACGGGTGAGCAGAACCCCCGGGCCGTGGTCGTGGTGCAGTACGCCGGGATCGGCGAACTGCTCGGGCTCGCGGTCGACGACCTCGAGGGCGAGCTCGAGCTCGTCGTCAAGGAGCTCGGCGGCTTCGTCGGCCGGCTGCCGACGGTCGCTGGCGCGACCATCGGCCCGGACGGCGCCGTGGTGCTCGTCCTGGACGTGCGTGAGCTGGCCGTCCGCCAGCTCGCGGCCGGTCCCGTGCCGGCCGTGGCGCCGGCTCCCCGTCGCGGCGACCGGGCGAGCGAGGTGCCGGCCGGTGGTTCTGGGCGGGCCCGCGTGCTCGTGGTCGAGGACTCGGTCGGCGTGCGCGAGCTGCAGCGGGTGATCCTCGAGGGCGCCGGCTACCACGTGACCACCGCCGTCGACGGGTTGGACGGCGCGGCGAAGCTGGCCGGCGACCCGGTCGACCTGGTGCTCTCCGACGTCGAGATGCCCGGCATGGACGGGTTCAGCCTGACTCGTACCATCCGGCGGACCCGCGGCTGGGAGGACGTCCCGGTGGTGATCATGACCTCGCGCGGAGATCCCGCTGACCAACGGGCGGGACTGGACGCAGGCGCCAGCGCCTATCTGCTCAAGAGCGAGTTCGACCAGGCCGAACTCATCGATACGGTCCGGCGCCTGGTCGGGCGATGAAGGAACCCCAGATGAAGGACCCGACATGCCCACAGTGCTGATCGCCGACGACAGCCCCACGCTGCGCCGCATCGTGACCACGGTGCTGGAGCGGGAAGGGTTCACGGTGGTCACTGCCGAGGACGGCGTGGAAGCCGTGCAGGGCGCGTTCCGGACCCAGCCCGACGCGATCATCCTCGACGTGCAGATGCCGCGGCTCTCGGGCTACGTCGCGGCGCGACTGTTGAAGGACGACTGGCAGACGGCCGAGATCCCGGTGCTCCTGCTGACCTCGCTGGACGCCGCCTCCGACCGGTACTGGGGGGCGCAGACCGGCGCCGACCGGTTCCTGACCAAGGACTTCGAGGCACCCGAGCTGGTGACCGCGGTACGTGACGTGCTGCAGGCTTCCGACGCGGCGCGAGGTGGCCGCCCGCCGCTGCGGCCGGACCCCGTCGAGCTCGGGGACGACGAGGTGCTCGCCCGGGTCTCCGAGCTGCTGGACCGCAAGCTGTTCGAGGCATCGGTGTCGTCCGAGGTCACCCAGATCGCCTCCGACGTCCACGGCTTCGAGGAGACGGTGGCGGCGGTGCTCGGCG
>JAVEDG010000079.1 GCA_030841245.1 Actinomycetota bacterium | reverse complement strand
ACCCTCGCCGCGAGTGAGCCCCGGCAGCAGCTGGGCCAGCTCGTGCACCCGGGCCGCGGGGATCTCGCCCTCGAGCGTGCACAGCGCGCCCGCGACGGCCGGCGTCCCTGGTACGGCATCGAGGCGTGAGAGCACCGGGAACAACGGCCCGACGGTGTCCGCCGGGAGCTCGATCTCGAAGCGGTGCACCGGCTCGCACACCTGTGTGCCGGCGCGGTTCAGCGCCGTCAGCAGGATGAGCGGGACCAGGTTGCGGAAGTCCCCAGCCGTGCTCGACATGCTCTTGTCGAACGTGCCGTGCATGCGGCTCTGCCTTGGCCAGAAGCCGGAGTGGGTCAGGGTGACGACGCAGTCCGGGAGCTGCCAGCCATGGCGCCCCTGGCGCAGGGTCTCGGCCACGGTCTCCTCGATCGCCTTCATGAAAGCAAACGGCAGCGAGCCCAGCTCGACCTCCAGCCGGAAGTCGACACCGGCACCGACCGGCGCGGGATCGATGCGCAATCCGATGGTGGCGAGGAACGGGTTGGACGGCGTGCCGATCACTTCGTAGGCCGCACCGCTGCCGAGCACCCGCTCGATGCAGATGGTGGACGACTCGCGGAAGGTGACGTCGACCCCGAAGTCGACCGCCAGCGTGGCCTGGATGACCTCCTTCTGCACCTCGCCGTAGAGCGAGAGCGAGAGCTCGCGGCGCACCGGGTCGCGCCGCAGCTCGATGAACGGGTCCTGCTCGGCGAGCTGGGTCAGCGCCACGAAGAGCGCGCCGCGGTCCCGCCGGCGGACCGGGGCCACGACCGTCTCGAGCGTCGGCGGCGCGAACCACCGCTCGGCAGCCGGTCGTGCGCACCCGATGACGTCACCGACCCGCACGCTGCCGAGGCCCCACACCTTGGCGATCTGCCCCGCCGTCACCGACCCGGGCTCACCGGCGCCGAAGACCTCGACGGCCGTCACCTTCTCCTCGCGGCCGCCCGCGACGGACACCCGGTCGCGGGTCCGCAGCGTCCCGGCATGCAAGCGGACGAAGGCGATCCGCTCGCCCGACGGTCCACGCTCGACCTTGAACACGGCGCCGGAGAGCGGCGCGTCGGGGTCGCCGCCGCCGGTGGGCAGCAGCCGGGCGATCCCGGCGGTCAGCTCGTCGACGCCGGCCCCGGTGATGGCAGAGCCGAGGAAGACCGGGTGCACGGCGGCCGCCGCCGTCTGCGCGGCCAACCGGTCGAGCAGGTCCGGCACCGGCACCGTCTCGTCCTCGACGTACGCCGCGAGCAGCGCGTCGTCGCCCTCGGCCAGCAGCTCGGTGAGACGTACGGCCCATTGCGGGTCCGCATCGTCGAACGGTTCGAACGCTGCATCCCGGGTGCCGATCGCATCGACCCGGCCCATGGGAACAGCGCGGTCGGTCAGCCGCCGGGCGATGCTCCGGAGCACTCGCTCGTCGTCCGCGCCGGCGCGGTCGACCTTGTTCACGAAGACCAGGGTCGGGATCCGCAGCCGTTGCAGCGTGCGCATCAGCACCCGCGTCTGCGCCTGCACCCCCTCCACCGCGGAGACGACCAGCACGGCACCGTCGAGCACGGACAGCGCCCGTTCGACCTCGGCGATGAAGTCCGGGTGACCGGGCGTGTCGATCAGGTTGACCGACACGTCGCCCACGGCGAACGTCGCCACGGCCGTCTTGATCGTGATGCCGCGCTGCCGCTCCAGCAGCAGCGAGTCGGTCTGCGTGCTGCCGGCGTCGACGCTGCCGACAGCATCGATCACACCGGCGGCGAAGAGCAGCCGCTCGGTCAGACTTGTCTTACCGGCGTTGACATGCGCCAGGATCCCCAGGTTGAGTGTTCGCACACAGCCTCATGTCCTCGTTGTGGTCAACAGCGAAGGTGCACACGAGAGCTGCTCGCATCGGGTCTCCTCGTCGGTCTTACTGGCCGCTGCAGTAAGGCAGGGCGGGCTCGAGCACGTCAACCGAATTTGCGTCGGTCGAGGCGCTCGGCGGTCGTCAGCCCGCCGTGGCCGGGCCGAGCAGGAACCGGGCCACCGCGCGGCGGCCGACGGCAGAGGATGCCGTCACGACGTGACCGGCACCCGCGACCACGACGACCTGGCCGTCCGGCGTCCGAGCGGCCTGTGCTCGTGCGTCTTCCAACGGCGTGGCCAGGTCCCGGTCCCCCGCGAGCAACAGCACCGGGACCGCAGGCAGCCGATGGTGCAAGTCGACGCTGGCCGGGCGGACCGGCGGCCAAGGCAGGCATTCACCGACCGCCGAGTTGTGGACTGCGGCGTCCCGGCCGAAGGGCGCGAAGTCAGCCGCCGGGTGTTGCGCCGCCGCACGGCGTACGGCGACCGCACGGCCGGCGAGCGGTCGGTCGGACCGGCCCCACGGGAACGGCTGGTCCGCACAGAAGGCGGCGGCGCGCAGGCCCTCGCTCAAGATCGCTGGGTCCGAGCGCAGGGTGTCGCGGTACAGGGACACGATCCGGTCCAGCTCGGCGGTGTCACCCGCGGCCGCCTGGTGGACGGCAGGCAGGAACGAGTCGTACGCCGGGTTGAGCACGCTGGTCAGGGAGAGCAGCTCGAGCAGCGTCGCCCCGTTGTGCTCGCGGGCCACGACCTCGGCGATGTCCGCGAGCGGGTCACCCGGGCAGTGCTCGGCCCGGCAGGCGGACCGCAGCACGCGCCGGGCGGCCGCCATGACGTCGAGCTGCAACGTCTCCTGTCCCCCGGACGGGACGACCGAGTCCAGGGCCAGAGCCCGGACCCGGCCCGGATGGGCGAGCGCGTACTGCTGCGCCACGAAGGTGCCGTAGCTGACCGCGAACACGGAGACCCGCCCGACGCCCAGGGCGCGCCGCAGCAGGTCGAGGTCGTGAACCACCGAGTCGGTGCCGTAGAACGCCCGGCTCGGCCCGAGACGTTGCGCGCAGAGCAGCACCGACAACCTGGAGGGCAACAGGTTGTCGGTCTCCGGCTGCTGCAGGCCGGGGCACTGCAGCGCCGTGGGGCCTGTCCCTCGCTGGTCGATGAACACGATGCGGTAGGCACGGCGGACACGCGGCCCGAGCCGCTCCATCAAGGTCGGGGACAGGGCGACGTCGGCCGCGCCAGGTCCACCGTTGAGCACCAGGAGCACTCCGCGGGGAGCGGAGCGGTCGGTCTCGGCGGCCACCTGCAGCGGGAGCCGGTAGCCCGCCGGATCCCGGTCGTCGAGGGGAACCTTCAGCGCGCCGCAGGTCATGCCCCCGATGCACGGGTAGGCGCCGCGGAACCCCGGCCCGAGCGCCGAGCTCGGCGTCGGGACGGGCGCGGCGGACGGGCCGGCCGCAACAGGGCGGTGCCGGTGCACCGCTGCCGGGCCGCCACTGCACGCAGCCGTGCCCAGCGCCACGACCAGCAGCACCGTTGCCCCGCGAGCTCCCGGCCGGTTCCGCATGTCGGCGCCAGCGTAGGTGCCCGGCAGTCCCCGGCGGGCGGCTCAGTTGTGGCTCCGTGGCGTCACCGTGACGCGTTCGTGATGACCGCCTGTCCAGCGGAACGTGTCGGTCAGCACACTCCACACGCGTGGTGCCCGCACCATCGCGCTTTGCGGGGGGGCGCTGTGTATCTCTCGTGCGGCCGCGCACCTCTTCGAAGTGACCGCCAACGTCGGCGGCCAGGATGTCGAGGAGAGCTGCCATGAACGCCACGATCGAACGGCGAACCGCCCGTTCCGGTCGCTGGGTGATCGACCCCGACCGTGCCTTCGTCGGATTCTCGGGCCGGTCGAGCTTCATCACTCCCACCATCAGTGCCCGGTTCAGTGCCGTCACCGGCTCGATCCGCGTCGGCGCGAACCTGTCGGTCGAGGACGTCGCCGTCGAGGTCGACGTGACCTCGATGACGTCCGGTAACCGCGCCTGGGACGACCTGCTGGGGTCACTGGACCCCTTCGACGCGGGTCGGCACCCGATCGCGACGTACCGCAGCACCTATGTACGCCGCGGCGAAGGGCAGGCCGACATCGAGGGGGTCCTCACCCTGAGGGGCGTGAGCCGCTCGCTGGCCCTGACCGCGAGCTACGAGGTGAACCGCCACGCCGACCGGCTGCTGGTCCGCGCGTCGGGCACGGTCAACCGCGAGGAGTTCGGCGTGCGCTGCGACCTTCCCGGGGTGGGCAAGCTGGTCCCGGGCCGGCTGCGCCTGGACATCGACGTGGACGCCTTGCTCGCCGCCTGACCGGGGCTGCTCCAACGTCGCCAGCGGTGGCGGGGCAGCTCCGGTCAGGCCTGCATACGCGACATCGCGAGCGTGACGAGGGTGATCAGTGCCTGCTTCGTCGCCTGGCGGGACCGGGCGTCGGTGTAGAACATCGGCACCTCCGCGCGGACCGCGAGCGCCTCGCGCACGTCCTCGATCCCGTGCTTGGCCACCCCGTCGAAGCAGTTGACCGCGAGCACGAAGGGGATCTGGCGCGCCTCGAAGTAGTCGACCGCCTCGAAGCACGACTCCAGCCGGTCGGTGTCCACCAGGACGACGGCACCGATCGCGCCCTTGACCAGGTCGTCCCACATGAAGTGGAACCGGTCCTGGCCCGGCGTCCCGAACAGGTAGAGCCACAGGTCGCCGGGCAGCGCGATCCGCCCGAAGTCCATCGCGACGGTCGTGTTGGTCTTGCGGTCCGAGACGCCGCCGGCGTCGTCGACACCGACGCTGTGCTCGGTCATCGCTGCCTCTGTCGAGAGCGGCTCGATGTCGGAGATCGACCCGATGAAGGTCGTCTTGCCCACCGCGAAGCCCCCGGCGACAACGATCTTGACGGTGATCGGCGCCACGCCTCCCGGCGCTTCCTGCGCAGCGCCGTCCCGCGCCTCGGGCGCGGCGACGTCAGAGTGAGGAAATGCCATTGAGAACACTCTCCAGGACCTTGAGGTTGGACTGGGGGGTCTGGTCTTTCTGGGTGTGCACCACGACGAGACCTTCCTCGGCGAGGTCGCCGACGAGGACCCGCACCACCCCGAGGGGCAGGCGGAGATGTGCGGACAGCTCGGCGACCGACTGGACGGTCGCCGTGCTGAGCTCGAGAATCCGGCGCCGCTCGGACGTCGCGGACCCGACGGCGTCCGTGGACACCGCGCGGACCAACGCCTCGAGCGGCAGGTCGATGTGCCCGGGGCGGGTCCGCCCTCGGGTCATCGTGTACGGCCGGACAGCGCGCGACTCCTCGATCTCGTCGTACGCCGTCGCCTCCGGCCTACCGTCTCGGCGTTCGGCCGCGTCGTCTGCCATCGTCGCCTACCCGCCGTGTCGCGAGGCACCGCCGACAGGCAGGCGCGAACGCATCTCGGTGACCAGCGCGGGCGTCATCGTCGTCTCCGCCCGGCTGACCAGCAGTGTCATCTCGTAGCCGACCATCCCGACGTCGCAGGCAGCGTCGGCCGCCACGGCCAGCACGGAACCGTCGCTGATGCTCGTCGTGAAGAGGAACAGGTCGTCCATCTCGACAACGGCCTGGCGCACCTCGCCGGCGTCGAGCTGGCGGGCCGCCCCACGGGTCAGGCTGGCCAGGCCCGAGACGATCGCGGCGAGCTGGTCGCCCTGGGTGCGATCGAGCTCGTCGGACATCGCCATGAGCAGGCCGTCGGCGGACACCACCAGGGTGTGCCTCACTCCGGGCACGCTCTTGACGAAGTTGCCGAGCAGCCAGCTGAAGTTCGCTGCCTCGGTGCTCAGAGTTGTCACGGTCTCGTCCTCCGGGTCAGCTCGTGGTGTCGTGCTCGTCGGTGTCGGTGCTGCGTCCCCGTTCGACGCCGGCCCGGAAGCCGGCGAGCATGCCCCGGACCTCTGACGCGCTGCGGCGGCGTACCGGCACCGGAGTGGCCTCCGGTTCCGCTGCCAGCTCGTCGGGCGCCTTGGGACTGCGCCGGGTCAGGCCACCGCTCGGCCGCTCGGCGGCCGCCTCGGCGACCGGAACGAAGACCGGCTCGTAGATCCCACGTAGCTCGGAGAGTGCGTCCGACTGCAGCTGGGCGGTCCTCGCGTCCTCGGTCAGGCGTGCACCGGGCCCTGGCTGGAGTGGGACCCGGTCCGGCTCGAGCTGCGCGGCAGCCAGCGGTGCCGGCGAGACGTTTGGGGAGGGCGGCAACGGTGCGGGGGGCTGCGCTGCAGGGGCGGCGGATGCCGCAACCGGTGCGGCCGCAGGCGCGACGGGTCCGGCGACCGGCACGGGGGACGGCGCCGCAGGGAGCGGTGCGACCGTGGGCGGTGCGGGCGCCGCGGCGGTCCGCGGGGGCGGTGTGTTGAGCGCGCGGCCCGGCAGGATGTCGACCGCGGCAGCGAACACGTACGCCGGGGCCGGCGCGGTCTCGGCCACCTGTGGTGCGACCGGCTCGGCCGGCTCGCCGGTCTCGCCGGTCTCGTCGGTCTCGCCGGTCTCAACCTGCTCGACGGGCGCATCGTGCTCGGCGTGGATCGGAGCGGCCACCGGCTCGTCGGCCGCGGCGCCATCTCGGTCGAGGGACTCGCCATCGTCGACGGCCACCGGTTCGGCGACCGGGTCAGCCACGACGGGCTCGGCGTGGTCGGCGTCGCTCGGCTCGAACACCACGGTGGGCACGGTGCGGCGACGGGAGAACCAACGCCGAGCGCCGCGTCGCGGTTCGGTCACGTCGGCCGTGTCCTCAACCGGATCGACAACAGCGTCGTCGGCCAGCGGCTCGTCGACCACCGCGTCGTCGACTGCCTCGTCGAGCACCGGCTGGTCGCCGGCTGCCTCGACGTACGCGTCCTCGACAGCAGCGTCACCGACAGGGGCGTCCTCGCTGACGTCCGGCACGGGTGCACCAGCGACTTCCTCCGCGGGATCGTCGGCAGCGACCGGGACCTGCTCAGGCGTGCTGTCGGTCACGCTCATGCCCTCGAAGAGCGCCGCCGGCAGACCCACGGACACAACCGTGCCCGCCATCCGACCGCGGCGAAGCACGACTGTGGCGCCGAGGCGCGCGGCGAGCCGGCCGACGACGTAGTGGCCGAGCCGCTGTGCCGCCGCGATCTCGGTGACGGGCGGGTTGGCGATGCGCTCGTTCGCGGTCTCGATCTCCACCGCGCTCATCCCGAGCCCGTAGTCGGTGATGGTGAGGTCCACGCCGGTCTCGTGGACGGCGGCCGCGACGACGACACGGGTGTCCGGGTTGGAGAAGTGCGCGGCGTTCTCGAGCAGCTCTGCGAGCAGGTGCGCGGTCGCGAGCGCAACGCGCCCGGAGACCTCGGGGTCCTCGGTCATGGACAGGTCGATGCGGTCGAAGGACTCGATCTCGCCGACTGCCATCCGGATCACGTCGGAGATGGGTTGTGCGCGGCGGAGGCGGCGGGTCGAGTCGATGCCGGCGAGGACGAGCAGGCTCTCGGCGTTGCGACGCATGCGGGTCGCGAGGTGGTCGAGCTTGAAGAGGCTGTCGAGGACGTCCGGGTCCTCTTCGCGTGCCTCCATGGTGTCCAGCTGCTGGAGCTGGCGGCCGAGGAGGACCTGGTTGCGGCGCGCGACGTTCACGAACATCTCGGCGATGCTGGCGCGCAACGCCGCCTGCTCGCCGGCGACCCGGATCGTCACCTCGTTGACCGTGTTGAACGCCGTCGCCAGCTGACCGATCTCGTCGCTGGACTCGACCCTGATCGACTCGATCTCGACGCCCGGGCCCTCTCCGGGTGTCTGCATCCGCTCGACCATCAGCGGCAGCTGGTCGCCGATCTCGCCGGCGGCCGCGGTGAGCCGGCGCAGTGGCCGGCTGATCCGGCGCGACAGCACGACTGCGAGGAACAGTGCGAGCCCGAGGCCGAACGCCGCGCCGCCACTGGTGATCAGTGCCTTGCGGCGCTCGTTGGACTGTGTCGCGGCGGCCTGGTTGGACACGTCGGTGACCAGCCCGAGCTCGGCCGACTGCATGGTCGTGAGCCGGGAGTTGGCGACCGACACCCATTCGACCGCCGAGCCGAAGTCCGGGTCGTGCGGGCGCAGCAGCTTGGCGACACCCGCCTCGAGCGCGTTCACCCGCGCCTCGGCCGGGCCGCGCAACCGCTTGGTCAGTGCTTGTGACGCGGACCGCGGTGCGAGCGCCCGGAAGTCGGCCAACGAGCGGTCCTGCTGCGCCGCCAGGGCGCTGATGTGGGCGTACGCCGGGGTGGTGAGGTAGCCGTCGAGGTAGGCCTGCTCGACGAGGTCGCGCTCGGCTGCGACCGCCTCGATCGTCTGCGACAGGCTGCCGTAGCCACGCAGCTGCTGCGCGAGCGACTGGTCTGCCAGCTCCGCCACAGCGGCGGGCAGCGCCAGGTCGGTCGCGATAACCCGGCTGTAGAAGGAGTCGGCGTCCGAGGGGGACCACGCTCGGGCCTGGATCGTGTGGCGGGCTGCCGCGAGCTCGGCATGAGCCGCGGTGAGGCGCTCGACCACCCGGCGTACGTCGCGAGGCAGCGAGCCGACCGACGTACCCGCCAGCGTCGTGCCGAGGTCCCGGAGCTGGACGTCGACGTAGCCACGCTCGGCCTTGACCCGGCGCAACGAGCCGACCGACGGGTCGCGCAGGTAGCTGAGCGACGAGCTGCGCTCCTCCTGAAGTGTGTGGACGACCCGGTTGACCTGGACGGCGACGTCGGTGAGCCCCTTGACCTGCCCGGCCTTGCGCGCGCTCGAGACCTGGCCGCCGACCAGCACGGAGGTGACCACGACGAGCAGGAGCGTGGGGATGGCGAGGACAGCGAGCAGCTTGGTGCGGACTCCGGCGTCACGGAGCATGGAGACCATCCCGAGGGGTCGGCGCGGATGATGAGGGGCACTCGCGCCTTGATTCGGCCGATCTTTGCCGTTCCTTGAGAGATGGCCCCTCCGGTGGCCCAACGATCGGCGGGGCCGACGCTGCTCGGTCCCGGGCCGGTTCTTAGGGTTGTCGACCATGAAGGCGGTCACGATCAGCAAGCCGGGAGGCCCGGAGGTCCTCACCTGGTCCGACGTGCCCGACCCGCAGGTCCGCGACGGTGAGGTCCTGGTGGCCGTGGCCGCGAGCGCGGTGAACCGGGCGGACCTGCTCCAGCGCGAGGGCCACTACGACCCGCCGCCCGGCACGCCGCCGTACCCGGGCCTGGAGTTCTCGGGGACGGTGCGTGCGCTGGGGGCCGGCGTCGACGGCTGGACGGTCGGCGACGCGGTCTGCGGGCTGGTCAACGGCGGCGCGTACGCCGAGGCGCTCGCGGTCCCGGTCGGCCAGCTGCTGCCGGCGCCGAGCCGCCTGTCCCTGGTCGACGCGGCCGCCCTGCCCGAGGTCGTCTGCACGGTGTGGTCGAACCTGTTCATGCTGGCCGGCCTGCGCCCGGACGAGACGTTGCTCGTCCACGGCGGCTCGTCGGGGGTCGGCACCATGGCGATCCAGCTGGCCAAGAACCTGGGTGCCCGAGTGATCGTCACCGCCGGCAGCGAAGGCAAGCTGGACCGGTGCCGAGCGCTCGGCGCCGACGTCGGCGTGAACTACCGCGAGCAGGATTTCGTCGCTGAGGTCAAGGACGCGACGGACGGCGACGGCGTCGACGTGATCCTGGACAACATGGCGGCGAAGTACCTCGCGCGCAACATCGAGTCCCTGGCCAGCAACGGTCGGCTGGTCGTTATCGGCATGCAGGGCGGGACCAAGGCTGAACTCGATCTCGGCTTGCTCATGCGCAAGCGAGCCGCGGTCCTCGCCACGACGTTGCGCGGTCGTCCGGCACACGAGAAGGCGGCGATCGTCGCCTCGGTGCGCGAGAACGTCTGGCCGCTGGTGGAGCAGGGCGCGATCAACCCGGTCATCGAGCGGACCTTCCCGATGCCGGAGGCCGCAGAGGCGCACCGCGTCGTCGAGTCCAGCACCCACGTCGGCAAGGTCCTGCTGACGACGGCCGACTAGGTCCTGCCACACCGTCCCGAGTGGGCGGCAAGCAGGGTCAGGTGGTCCGGACGGCTCCCCCGTCTCGCGCGGTGCGGTGACCGGCGGCGCTCGCCGCGGGGCTCCTGCCGAGGATGCCGGCCACGACGAGCGCGGCAGCCCGTCCGGCGACCCGTGCGGGCAAGCCGGGCAGCACCGGCCGCGCCGCGACGAGGCCCCGAAGGTCGTCCGGGATCGAGGCGACCGCCGCGGCGGCCAGCACGGAGTAGGGCGGGCGCATCAGCGGCGGCAGCGGTGGAGACAGCAGGAACGCGTGAGCGTCCGCCAGGGCGGCGCTCGCCGTCAGCTGTGGCCGGTAGTGGTCGAACGCCGCGGCCAGCCCGGCCCTGTCGCGCGGCACGTTCGCCGCGCCGAGCTCGTCGCCGATGCGCGCGGTCTCGGCCAGGTAGACGTCAAGGTCGAACGCCGTGGTGCCGTAGCGCCGCACCGACTCGGCCAGCGAGTCGACCAGCGCGAGGTGGACCCACCCCAGCAGCTCGGGGTCGGACGCGTCGTAGTCCGCACCGTCGGAGGTCCTGCCGCGCACCGGCCGGTGGACGCGGCGTACCACGTCGCAGGCAGCAGCTGCCTGCTCGGCGGTCCCGAAGGTCGCAACGGTCACGAACGCGGCCGTGCGCTGCAGCCGGGCCGCCGGGTCCTCGCGGTAGTCGGAGTGCTGCTCGAACCCGGCCAGCACCGTCGGGTGCATCGCCTGGACCAGCAACGCCCGGATGCCGCCGATCAGCGTCGCCGCGTCCGCGTGCACGCGCCAGACCGTCGACCCAGGACCGAACCAGCCGTCGTCCCCCGGCTCACCCAGGGAGCGCACCCACGGCGCGGCCCCCTCGGGGTCACCGGTGAGCAGCCGCCGTACGGCCGTGCGCGGCGTCCGGAGGAGGGTCCGCGGGTCCAGGTTCACCCGTTCATTCTGACCGGCGCCGCCGGCTGCCGCAGAACGCTAGTCGACCGCGGCGAACGCCGGCGGGTACTCCACCCGGCCGCGCAGCGCCGCGTCGTACGCCGTGAGCGGGAGCGCCTGCCCGGCGTCGCGCGACGACCAGTCAGGCAGGTCGATCGTGATACTGATGGTCCGGCAGTCGACGAAACCGAAGCGCGGGTAGTAGGCCGGGCTCCCCTCGAGGACGACCAGCGGCTCGCCCATGGCGTCCGCCGCGGCCACCCCGGCCCGGACCAACGCAGAACCAACGCCGCGGCGCTGGTGCGGCGGGTCGACCGCGAGCGGCGAGAGGGTGAGGATCTCGCGACGGCTGCCGTCGTCCTCGACCAGGTCGGTGTGGCTGAGCATCACGTGCCCGGCGATTGCCCCGTCGACCCGCGCGACGAGGGCGAGGTTGGGCACGTACTGCGGTGATGCGCGGATCAGCTCGACCAGATCGGCGACGCTCTCCGGTTGGTGGACGAACGCAGCGCGCACGACCCGCCTGATCTCGTCGTGGTCGCGATCGGTTTCCGGAGAGATGTCCAGGTCCACTGGCGCATCCTCGCGAGCCGGGACCACGACCGCCACCGAGTTACGTCGCGTTGTTGACCGCGAACTCCTCGGCCTCGTCCGGGTCGGCCAGCGTCGGTGTGGTGTGGTCCGCGCGCTGGCGCTCCTCGGCGACGGCCAACATCGTGTGCACGCTGGCCAGGGTCGGGATCGCGAGCACCACCGCGACGGCGCCGATGTAGAACGGCAGGTGCGAGCCCTGCGACTCGGCGATCTTCCCCGCGGCGTACGGCGCGAGGCCGCCGCCGATGAAGCGGACGAAGCTGTACGCGGCCGAGGCGACCGGACGGTCGATCTCCGAGATCGTCATCACCGCCTGGGTCATCAGCGTGTTGTTCAGCCCGATGCAGGCACCGGCCAGGACAACGGTCACGATCAGCACCGTGACCGAGTCGACCCACACACCCATCACCACGAGGATGGCGGCGAAGACCGCGAGGTTGCTGTAGAGCGCCCGCGCCGTACCCAACCGGTTCTGCAGCAGCGGCGCACCCAGCACGGCGAACAGCGCGACCAGCAGCCCCCACCCGAAGAAGACGAGTCCGAGCTGGTGGGCGGTGAGCCCCATCGGGTACGGCGCGTAGCCCAGCATCGTGAAGAAGCCCCAGTTGTAGAGCAGCGCAACCAGGCTCAGCGTCAGCAGTCCCCGGTGGCGCAGCGCCTTCAACGGCGCGACGACGGACGACTTGACGGGCGGCGGTGCGGTCGGCTCGACCAGCACGATGGTGGCGGCGAGCGCGATGGCCATCAGTACGGCGACGCCGAAGAAGGGCGCCCGCCAGGTGATGCCGCCGAGCACTCCACCGAGCAACGGTCCGATCGCGATGCCGAAGCCGAGTGCGGTCTCGTAGAGGATGATCGCGCCGGAGAACCCACCAGAGGCGGACGCGATGATGACGGCCAGCGACGTTGCGATGAACAGCGCGTTGCCCAGCCCCCAACCGGCCCGGAAGCCGACGATCTGCGCGATGCTGCCGGACGCGCCCGCGAGCAACGAGAAGACGACGATCAGCACCAGGCCGATGACCAGGGTGCGCTTGGCCCCGAGCCGGCTGCTCACCGCGTTGGTGACCAGCATCATGACGGCGGTCACGACCAGGTAGCTGGTGAACAGCAGCGAGACCTGGCTGGTGCTCGCATGCAGCGAGGACTTCAGCGCCGGCAGGATCGGATCGACCAGCCCGATCCCCATGAAGGATATGACACAGGCCAGCGCCACCGCCCAGACGGCTCGCGGCTGGCGGAACGGACTGGCGGCTGGGGTCCCGGACGGGGCGTGGGACAAGGCGTGCTCCAGTTTCTGGTCGTCGTTGTTGTCGTCAGGGCGCGGTTGCCGCGGGCCCGACGGCGTTGCTCAGCCGAGGCTCGGCTCGCGGGTCACGTGGGCCAGCCGGTGCAGCACGGGCAGCGCCTCGCGGAGCCGCCGCTGGTCGTCGTCATCGAGGCGGGTCACCAGGTCGTCGAGCAACCGCGCCCGGCTGGCCCGGCGTCGCTCGAGCACCTCGCGCCCGAGGTCGGTGGCGTGCACCTGGACCACCCGGCGGTCGGCCGGGTCGGCCGTCCGGGCTGCCCAGCCCTCGGCGACCATCCGGTCGACCAGCTGGGTCACTGCGGGCTGGCTCACGCCGAGCCGCTCGGTGAGCTCGGAGATCCGCTGCGGACGCTCGAGGGCGCACGCGCGCAGCGCCGCGGCGGCGGTCGCCCCGATGTCCGGCTCGGCCGGCAGCCGGCGGACGAAGACCACGAGGTCCTCGAGCGCCACGACGAGCGACACGTCCTGAGTGACCGGCATGGTGGATACCATAACAGATTTATATAAGTATCTGCTGGGTCGAGGTGCGGAGCCACTCAGGGGGTGCTTGCCAGCCGGCTGCATACCGGGTATACATACTCAGTATTCCGCCAGGTCAGGCGGGAGCCGACGTGCTCGGGAGGGGACATGTCGATCCGCCAGGGTCTGCTCGCGCTGCTGGAGCAGGAACCGATGTACGGCTACCAGCTGCGGGCCGCGTTCGAGTCCTCGACCGGGGCGACCTGGCCGCTCAACGTCGGGCAGGTCTACACGACCCTGTCCCGGCTGGAGCGCGACGGCCTGGTCGAGTCCGCCGGGCACGACGACGAGGGCCACGGCATCTACCGGATCACCCCCGCGGGGCGGGCAGAGGTGGCCGACTGGTTCGCCACTCCAGTCGGCCGCGGCACCCCGCCGCGCGACGAGCTCGCCATCAAGCTGGCCATGGCCGTCACGGTTCCCGGCGTCGACGTACGGGCCGTCGTCCAGGCCCAGCGGACCGCCACCCTGCGCGCCCTGCAGGACTACACCCGGCTCAAGGCACGGGCCACCGACAGCGACCTCGCCTGGTCGCTCGTGCTCGACTCGCTGGTCTTCGACGCGGAGGCCGAGGTGCGCTGGCTCGACCACTGCGAGGCCCGGCTGGCGCGCGCGGCCCGCGACGGGCAGTCGACGGGCGAGCAACGGCAGACCGTGTCCGTTCACCAGGCGGACGAGGTACGGCGATGAGCGCCGTCCTCGAGATCGCCGACCTCACCCGGGTGCACGGCAAGGGCGAGGCCGCGGTGACCGCCCTGCGCGGAGTGACCTTGACCGTCACCGCCGGCGAGATGGTGGCCGTGATGGGTCCGTCCGGATCGGGCAAGTCGACGCTGCTCACCTGTGCCGGCGGCCTGGACACCCCGACGAGCGGCACCGTCACGGTCGAGGGCACCGACCTCGGGTCGCTGTCCCGCAAGCAGCTCGCAGCACTGCGGCGCCGCTCGGTCGGCTACATCTTCCAGGAGCTCAACCTCATCCCGGCGCTGACCGCGGCGGAGAACGTCTCGCTGCCCCGCGAGCTCGACGGTGACGGCCATCGCGAGGCCCGGGCGCTCGCCCTCGTGGCACTCGAGGAGGTCGGGATCGCCGAGCTCGCCGACCGGTTCCCCGACGACATGTCCGGCGGCCAGCAGCAGCGGGTGGCGATCGCTCGGGCGATCGTCGGCGACCGGCGCCTGGTGCTGGCCGACGAGCCGACCGGGGCGCTGGACACCGACACGGGCGAGCAGGTGCTGCGGCTGCTGCGCGCCCGGTGCGACGCGGGCGCGGCCGGCGTCCTCGTGACACACGAGGCGCGCCACGCCGCCTGGGCCGACCGCGTGGTGTTCCTGCGCGACGGCCTGATGGTCGACGAGACGGGGCCGGCCGCCACCGCCGACTCGCTGCTGCACGGCATCCGGCGATGACCGTGGGATGGCGGCCCCCGCTGCGGATCGCCCGCCGGGACGCCTGGCGGGCCAAGGGTCGCAGCCTGCTCGTTGTCATCATGATTGCCCTGCCGGTGCTGGGGATGACGGGCATCGACATCCTCTACCGCTCCGCCCAGCTCGACCCGGCGGAGCGGGTCGCGCGCGAACTGGGCAGCACCCAGGCCCAGCTGATCCTCACCCCCTCGGGCCACGTCATCCAGTCGCCCGACATCACCACTGGCGGCTGGATGTCCTCCGGCCGGTCCAGCGGCCTCTTGCTGAACGCCGGTCAGAAGGCCGAGTTCGAGGCCGCCGGCTACCGGCTGCTCACGTCCGTGACCGGGCCGGTCGTCACCGAGACCAGGGCCGGACAGGACGAGGTGAACGCCGCGGAGGTCGACGTCGCCGACCGCGCCTTCCGCGGCATGTACGACGTGGTCACCGGCCGCGCCGCCCGCCGGGCGGACGAGGTGGCCGTCTCGCCGCAGCTGCTCGACCGCCTCGGCAAGCAGGTCGGCGATCGTGTCCACCTGGTCAAGCCGAACCGCTCCGTGCGCATTGTCGGCGTGGTCCGCCAGGTCGGGCAGCCCAACGCGCAGACGTACTACGCACCCGTGGGCAGTGGCCTGGCCGGGGAGGAGAGCACGCCGGAGGCGATGGCGCGCACCGGAGGGATCAGCTCGCTCTACCTGGCCGGGGGCCCGCCCGTGACCTGGCACCAGGTGCTCGCGCTCAACCAGCACGGCCTCGTCGTCAACTCGCGCGACGTCCTGCTGCACCCGCCGGCCCGCTCGGAGGTCCCGTACTACGCGTTGACCGGGCAGGGCAGCAACACCGTCCGCCACCTGTTGGTCGTCGTCGCGGTGGTCGTGGTCGTGGGCCTGGCCGGGCTCGAGGTAGTGCTGCTCGCGGGAGCCGCCTTCGCGGTGGGCGCGCGACGCCAGGCCCGGATGCTGGCGCTGGTCGCGGCCGCCGGTGGGGAGCGACACCAGGTACGGCGGGTGGTGCTCGCCGGCGGCGTCGTGCTGGGCGCCGTCGGCGCCGTCGTCGGGGTGGTCCTCGGGATGGTCGCGGCACGACTGGCGATGGGGCCGCTCTCGACGTACGGGCAAGCCGACTTCGGCCACTTCGACCTGCGACCGCTCGAGGTCGCGGGCATCGCCGTGGTCGGCCTGACGACGGGCGTGCTCGCGGCGATCCTCCCGGCGCGATCGGCCGCGCGGCAGGACCCGGTGCTCGCCCTGTCGGGCCGCCGGGGTCAGGTTCGCACCCCGAAGCGCGTGCCCGCCGCGGGCGTGGTGATCGTGCTCGTCGGCATCGGCCTGGCGGCGCTCGGGAGCGCGCGGGCGCTGCACACGACGACCGGTCTCGGCGGGTCGACGCCGCCGGTGGTCGTCGCACTGCTCATCGTGGGCGGTGCCGCGCTCGCCCAGATCGGCCTCATCGTCTGCGCAGGCGCCCTCGTCGGGCTCACCGCGCGGCTGGCCCGGTTCCTCCCGGTCGCGCCACGGCTCGCACTGCGCGACGCGGCGCGCCACCGCTCACGCAGCGCGCCCGCTGTGGCGGCTGTGCTCGCCGCCGTCTCCGGCTCGGTCGCACTCACGCTGTACGTCGCGTCGCTGGACGCCGCCGACCAGGCGCAGTACGTCGCGCTCCTGCCGCCGCACACCGGGGCGGTGGCGCTCCTCCAGGATCTGCCGTCGCTCGACCCGAACATCTCCCGGGCGCAGCTGCTGCCGGCCGGGCGGGTGTCCGCAGCCGTGACCGCCGCGCTGCATCCCTCCGGGGCAGTCGCGGTGCGCACCACCGGTGTCTGCGCCGAGCTGGTCGACGGCCCGTGCACGGACGCGGTGATCCAGGTGCCGAAGGCCGACCGGTGCCCGTCGCAGGACGCGACCATCATCACGGCGGCGATGCAGCGGGCGGAGCTGACCGACCCGCGCTGCGGACGCACCTCGCTCAACGCCCTCATGGGCCTGCCCGTGCTCTCCGCCGACCAGCTCGTCGCTCTCGGCATCCCGGTGTCCGACCACGCCCGGCGAGTGCTGGCCGAGGGCGGCGTCGTCGCGCTGAGCCCGTACGCGATCGACCAGGGCCAGGGGCAGGTCCGCACGACGTCGTACGCCGCGCGCAAGTCTCATCACCACGGCTACGGCCGCCACGGTGGCCGGTCGGTCGTGCACGCGCTGCCCGCCGCGCTCGTGCGCACCAGTGACCCGATCACCACGATGGTCATCGGCCCGGTCGGTGCGCAGCGGCTGGGCCTCGACACACGCCCGACGGATCTGCTGTTGCACTTCGGCTCGCTTCCCAGCCAGGACGACGAGGACGCGGCCCGCGCCGCCCTGTCGCACGCCGGCCTGGACGTGCCGGACCTGTACGTCGAACGTGGCTACCAGTCGGGCTACGGGCTCGGGCTGCTCGCGCTGGTCGCCGGGGCAGCGGTCATCACTCTCGGAGCGACCGGCATCGCGACCGGGCTGGCCCAGGCCGACGCGAGGGCCGACCACGCGACGCTGGGTGCCGTGGGTGGGGCGCCACGAGTCCGTCGGCTTCTCGCCGCCACCCAGTCACTCCTGATCGCCGGCCTCGGCGCGGTGCTGGGCATCGCCTGCGCGTTCGTCCCGGCCGCGGCGTACATCCACGCGGTGCCCGGTCTCGAGCTGACCATCCCGTGGGTGACCCTCGTCGAGGTGCTCGTCGGGGTGCCGCTGCTCGCCGCGCTCGGCGCCTGGCTGTGCACCCGGTCGCGGTTGCCGCTGGACCGGAGGGTGATGTGAGTGCCGGGACGGGTCAGTCGGACGTGGTCGGCGACCGCTTGGCCCAGGCGTCGATGGTGAGGAACGCGCGCATCCCGACCGACTCGTAGAGCCGCAGCGCCTTCGTGGTGTTCGCGACGTCGACGTGCAGCAGCACCGCGCTGCGGCCGGCCGCCGCCGAGACCGCGACGTAGGTCCGCAGCAGTGCGGTGGCGATCCCGCGCCCGCGGACCGACGGCAGCACGGCGAGGCTGCGCACATAGCCGGCGTCCTCGTCCGGCTCGAACTGCCGGGTGCCCAGCAGCAACCCGACCGGCTCGCCGTCCAGCCGGGCCAGCCACACCCGGCTCCAGTCCGGCCCGAGCTCGGTGAGCCGTGACCGCCACTTGTCGTAAGGCTCATCGACGTGCGCGTAGTGCTCGGCGAGCGCCGTCTCGTTGACGCGGTGCGCCGCCCGCAGGTCGGCCTCTCCGCCGGCATCGACCGGGACCTCGGCGATGTCTACGCCGGGTACGACGGCCGGCTCGGCCGCGGCGGCCGGATCCGCCTCGCCCGCCGGCGTCCTCAGGTCCAGCCGCATGCGGACGAACGACGTGGCCACCTCGAAGCCACGCGCCTGCAGCAACGATCGGGACCGGGCGTCCTGGCGATAGGCACCGACGTCGAGGAAGACCTCGTCGAACCCGGCCGCCGCCACCAGCCGGGCCGCCAGCTCCTCGAGGTGGGCCATCGCCGCCTCGCCGAACGACGGGTCGGCACCGGGGCGCGGGTAGAGGTCGAGCCGGACCTTCTCGCTGCCCTCGGCGTGGTCGAGCCAGCCGTAGCCGAGCAGGCCGTCGTCGTCGTACCACCCGAGGAGCAGCACGTCGGTCGAGCGCAGGTCGGCCTCGAGCTCGTCGACGGTGTAGCCCGGTCGGCCGATGGCCTCGATGTCGCAGGCCTCGACCAGCCGAGCGACCTCTGGCGCGTCCTCGACGCCGAGCGGGCGGGGCTCGTGCAGGGTCGGTGAGTCCACCGGGCGAGGGTGCCAGCCCCGGCGTACGACGTCGACCGGTTTCGCGGGTGCACCCCGGCCGCTGCCCACGGGTGCGGTGAGTCAGGATGGGGGTATGACGCAGCAGCAGAGCGAGCCCAACCCGCGCGACGAACGCGTCGTGGTCGTCGGCCCCGCCGGCATGGCGATCGAGGGAGCACCCGACGACGGGTCGGACGAGCGCTCGGTCACCGACCTGGTCGACCAGCCGGCCAAGGTGATGCGCATCGGCAGCATGATCAAGCAGCTGCTCGAGGAGGTGCGCAACTCCTCGCTCGACGAGGCGAGCCGGGTGCGGCTCAAGGAGATCCACACCCGCTCCATCAAGGAGCTGGAGGCGGGGCTCGCCCCCGAGCTCGTGGAGGAGCTGGAGCGGATCTCGCTGCCGTTCACCGAGGACGTGCCGAGCGAGTCCGAGCTGCGTGTCGCCCAGGCCCAGCTGGTCGGCTGGCTCGAGGGCCTCTTCCACGGCATCCAGACGGCGCTGTTCGCCCAGCAGATGGCGGCCCGGGCGCAGTTCGAGGAGATCCGGCGCCGGGCCCTGCCGAGCGGGATGACGATGCCCGGAGCGCCGGGGATGCCGGGCGCCGAGGGTGGCGACCAGAGCACCGGGCAGTACCTCTGACGCGCAGCCCTACAGGTGGTTGAGCCTGACCAGTCCGATGTAGCCGAGCGGGGACGCGCAGGCCTCTCCCCAGGTCGCCACCACGGTGCCGCCGCAGTCGCGGTAGCCCGTCTCGTAACCGACCGCGGAGCCGTTGAACTTCAGCGCGACGTTGTCGCCGTCGTCGGTGATGCCGCTGACCCGGAACCTGCCCTTGGCGTCGGTCACGGCGCTGTCCCACACGAACGACAGGTCGGTGCCACGACGTACCGAGACGGTCACGCCGGCGACCGGGTTGCCCGTCGACGGCCGGATCACGCGCCCCTGGATGAACGCCGGTATCGCGCCGACCCGGTAGAGATGGGATCCCGCGCCCCAGGTGTGCGACTCGCCGAGCGTGACGACAGCGTTCGCGGGCGGCGCAGTGCCCGAGAAGCTCCCCACCCACCCACCCTGGTAGACACCAGCGATGACTCTGACGTAGAACTCCTCACCGGATCCGGACGGGGTGAGCGAGAACGTCCCGTCGCTGGCCGTCACGTCGGTGTCGACGACTGCGCCGGGGGTGCTTCCGGTGCCGAGCTCACGCAGGCGCACCGTCATACCGGCGATGTCGTGCGTCGTGTCGTTGAGGTCCACGAGGCGACCGGTGATCGGGGTCGCAGCCTGAGCCGGAGGTCCGACCAGGACCGTCCCGGCGACGACGGCGGCACCAGCAAGAACAGAGAGCACACGACGCATGACGCACCCACCCGAGTAAGGCCCGCACGGGCCCGAGGTGACCGACTGTAGGGAAGCAGTAGCGTGCGCGGGGCGAAACGACTCAGGACGCGCCGACGCCGAAGACGTTCTCGAGCACCTGCGCCACCCCGTCGTCGTCGACCGACGGGCAGTGCAGCGCGACCGCGTCGAGCACCTCGGGGTGCGCGTTCGCCACGGCGTACGCCGTGCCCGCCCACGCCAGCAGCGGCAGGTCGTTGGGCATGTCGCCGAAGGCCAGCACGTCACGCGCGTCGATGCCGCGCTCCTCGCAGAGGTGGGCCAGCGTCGTCGCCTTGGAGACGCCCGCGGCAC
>JAVEDG010000001.1 GCA_030841245.1 Actinomycetota bacterium | reverse complement strand
GGCGACTCGTCACGGGTGGCTCCCGCCTCGTGCCACGAGCGCTCGGCTGCCGCTATGCCCTGCTGGGTCTCCGCCCGGGCAGCGTCGAGACCGCCGAGAGCCGCCGGCAGGGCGGTGCGAGCGTGGTCGACCAGCGCTCGCTGCGCGGCCCGTTGCCAGAAGCGCAGCACGCGCGCGGTCTCGGCGGTCACAGCTCCGGCGGCGACCGCCGCCGCCAGCTCCGCGTCGAAGCGCGCCGTGGCGAGGTCGTCGTGGGCGTCGAGCAGCCCGGCCACCAGATCGGCGTACGCCGACGTCGGCCCGGGCGACTTCTCCGGCCGGCGACCTGTCGACATGTCGACCCCGTTCTCCCGGCACTTTGCCATGTCTTTGCGTCGGGAGAGTACGGCAGTTGCTGCGCGGGAGCGCAGGTTGCGCTCAAGTCGGTCCGGCGCAAGTCGGAAAGGTCACCCACTCGGGTGATGACTAGTCCTTTCGGGCCCCCGAGTAGGACATCAAGACTTAAATCGGCGAAACCCTTGACGCGGGGTTTACCCCGCCTCTTCACTTGCGTTGCGAATCAAGGCCGAGGTTTCTTACCAGCGCGAATCTGGGGAGCTTCGGCTTTCGCGCGCCACCTTGGGGGCCGCGTGCAGCGGAGTGCTTGACAATTGCAGAGGGCGGGACCGGGATCGGCAGCACAATCAGTCGAACAAGATCTGTGCTTCAGCATGCGCACGACCCAGGTTTCTTTTCTTAGCGGAGCGGATTCCGCACAGGCATGAATTCAGCGGACGCCTGTGACATGAATCCAAGGAGTTGAGACCTCGATGAAGAAGATCGTGTCCGCTATCGAGCAGTTCCTTCAGTCGAACGCCAACTGGCGTTGGGACTGAGTGAGCCGCAGCACCCCTGCGCTGCCGGTCCCCGTCCCGCCGTTCTGTCTTCCCCACAGACCGGAGCATTTGCGTGAGCCCGTTAACGGTCCGAGCACGGTGGTTCGTGGTTGCGGTGGCAGTTGCCGCCGCGCCGCTGCCGGTGCTTGCCGTGCTGCTCGGTCACCCCCTCGCCCACGTGACCGACCTGCTCGCGCTCGGCCTGCTGCTGGTCCTCACCGACTCGGTCAGGTCCAGGTTGGCCCGTGGATCGACAATCGCCCTCGGCTCGGTCGCCTCGATGGCGGCGCTCCCACTCGTCGGCGCGTGGGGAACGATCCTGCTCGCCTGCTTCAACATCCTGATCACCGGCCCGTGGGTCAAGCGGGTTTTCAACACATCTCAGCTGATCCTGACCGCCGGCGCGGCCGGCCTCACCTTCACCCTGCTGGGCGGCACCGAGATCCAGCCCGGCTCGTTCCCCGCGATCATCCTGCCCTTCGTCGCGGCGCTCGCCGTCCACTGCGCCGTCAACGGTCTGCTCGTCGCCAGCATCGTGCACTTCACCCAGGGCGTTCGGGTCCGTGCCGTGCTGCAGGGCGCGATGGCCGGCTCGGTGACCGGCTACGTCGGCAACGGCCTGTTCGGCCTGATGCTGGCGGTGCTCTGGGACAGCGACGGCGTCGGGATCGGGCCGACCTCCGCCGTACTCGTCCTGCTCCCGCTCTTCGTCGCGCGCTGGGCCTACGAGCAGTACGCCGAGCAGCAGCGGGCCTACGACCGGACCGTGCGCACCCTGATGGCGGCCGTCGAGACCAAGGACGGATATACCCGCGGCCACAGCGAGCGGGTGGCTACCGCATCCGTGCTGATCGCTCGCGACATCGGGATGCGAGAGGACCGGGTGGCCTCGTTGCGCTACGCCGGCATGCTGCACGACGTCGGCAAGCTCGGCGTTCCGACCCGGGTGCTGCAGAAGGCCGGGCGACTCACCGACGGCGAGCTCGCGGCGATCCAGCGTCACCCGGTGCAGGGACGCGAGATCGTGCGCGAGATCGAGTTCCTCGACGAGGCGTTCGCCGGGATCATGCATCACCACGAGAGGCTCGACGGGCTCGGCTACCCGATGGGTCTGCAGGGCCTCGAGATCCCCGAGTTCGCCCGAGCCATCGCCGTCGCCGATGCGTTCGACTCGATGACCACTACCCGCTCCTACCGCGGCGCCCGGTCCGTTGAAGAGGCGATCGAGGAGCTGCGTCGGTGCGCCGGCTCGCAGTTCGACCCGGTGATGGTCGAGGCGCTGATCGCCGCGATCGCGGAGCACGGGTGGAAGCCCGAGACCGAGCCGCTGTTCGAGCCGGCGAACCTCGTGGTCGAGGACTCGGGGCCGACGGCAGCGGCAGACGACGACGACCCGACCGCGCAGCTGTCGGTGCGCCGGAGCCGGCCGTGACCTCACCAGGCCGGGGTCACCGATGACCTCGCTCCGCGCGCGCCTCGACGACGGCGGCCTGACCGGCCTCCTCGTCGTGGTGGCGGCTGCCGCGCTGCTGGCCGTCTGCTCGGTGGCGGTGACCGCCGCGCCCGGCGGGTTCGCGCAGCCGGGCGTCGCACTCGCCTTCGGTGCGTTCATCGCGCTGGGCGAGCTGGCCCGGATCACCCTGCCCGGGGGCCGCGACGCGGCACCGGTCGCGACGGCGGGGGCCCTGGCATACGCCCTGACCACGAACTTCGGAGACATGCAGGCCAGGCAGAGCGCGTGGCAGGTGGTCGCGGTCGTCGCGGTGGCCATGCTCCTCGGCGTGGTGCCGCACGTCGTGGCCGGGCGTGCCCCGTCCGTCGACACGCTCGCGCGCCGGCTGCTCTCGGTCGGCGTCGCCGCCGCAGTCTTCCGCGGTACGCCGTTGCACGCACACGTCGGCAACTGGCTGCCGTTGGTCACGGTGTCGATCATGGTGGCCATCGTCTTCGCCACGCTGGTGCTCGACGCCACGCTCGTGGCGATGATCCGTGCGGGCACCGACCGCGCGCCGTTCCGCGCCGTGCTGCGCAACGAGCTGCGCGCCCAGCTCGGGATCGGCTCGGCGATCGGCGCCACCGGTGCCCTGATCGCGCTAGCGGCCACGGTCATGGGGGGCTGGACCTAGCCCGACTTCGACATCCCGCTGCTGCTGACGCAGTTCTCCTTCCGTCGTTACGCCGCGATCCGCGCGACGACGCTGCAGACGATCCGGGCGCTCTCGCGGGTGACCGAGCTCGGGGGCTACACCGAGACCGGGCACTCGAGACGGGTCAGCCAGCTCTCTGTCGCAGTCGGCCGCGAGCTGGGGATGAGCGATGCTGACCTGCTCGACCTGGAGTACGCCGCGCTCATGCACGACATCGGGCAGCTGTCCCTCAGCGAGCCCATCCCCGGCGGGGCGACCGTCGTCGCGGCCCCGGCCGACCAGCGCCGCATCGCCGAGCTCGGTGCCGACGTGGTGCGCGCCACCGGTGTGCTCGATGAGGTCGCCCGCATCGTCGAGCAGCAGGCCGAGCCCTACCGCAAGGCCCACCAGGTCGCCGACGACGACGTGCCGGTGGCGAGCCGGATCATCAAGGCGGTCAATGCCTATGACGACCTGGTCGGCGACTCGGTGGAGCAGTCGCGCCGCCTCGAGGCGCTCGAGCGGTTGCGGTTGGGGATGGCCTACGAGTACGACCCTCGGGTGGTCGACTCCCTGTCCAAGACGGTCGAGCGCTCGACCCGGCTGGCTGGCTGACGGCGCCGCCGGGCAGGCGGCATGGCCCCGGAGAGCACGAGCAGACCGGCGCCGGCCGCGACGAGCAGGTCGCCCGGGCTGACCGCCTGAGGGTGCCAGGGCAGCGCCACCGGGACGGTGTCCCCGAGCCGGTGCAGCCGGGTGCCGGAGGTGATCGGCTCGCGCAGCGGGTCGGACGACAGGTGCAGGTCGGCCCGCGCCACGCCCGACCGGGTGGCCGCCGACACCGAGACCGGCATCGCGCCGTTGGCCACGACGACGGCCACGTTGCAGAGCAGGCCAAGGGCGATGAGGGGTACGCCGGTCACCCGACCGTTGGCAACGAGGAAGAGCGCGACCAGCAACACCTCGAGAACGAGGGCCACGACCCGGGCCGGAGCGGAGCCACCGGCCAGCCGGTCGGTGATCAGCTCGATCAGAGCGGCGGCGACGAGCAGCCGCACGGCGATCAGGCGGGGCAGCGACACCCGCATCGCCGGGCCACCGAGCGAGACGGCCAGCACGGCGAGCACCACCACGACGAGGACCAGGCTCACGACGGCTAGTCTCGCCTGCTTGGAACGCCGACCGTGGGAGGCACAGCAGCAGTGTTCGAGACGGTGCTCGTCGCCAACCGTGGGGAGATCGCCCGGCGGGTGATCCGGACCGTGCAGCGGCTCGGGCTGCGGGCTGTCGCGGTCTACTCGGAGGCAGACGCGGGGCTGCCCTTCGTCAAGGAGGCCGACGAGGCCCTGCCGATCGGTCCGGCTGCACCGGCCAGCAGCTACCGGGACGCTGCTGCGCTGCTCGAGGCGGCCCGACAGGCCGGTGCGGACGCCGTGCACCCGGGTTACGGCTTCCTCGCCGAGGACGCCGGGTTCGCCGCCCAGGTGGTCGAGGCGGGGCTGACCTGGGTCGGCCCGGATGCGTCGGCGATCCGGCGGATGGGCGACAAGATCAGTGCCCGGTCCCTGGTCGAGGCGGCCGGTGTACCGGTGTCGCGGGGCACGAACAGCCCCGTGGCCGACGCCTCGGCCGCCCGTGCCGCCGCGGACGACATCGGATATCCCGTGATGGTCAAGGCATCGGCCGGTGGCGGGGGGATGGGCATGGCGGTCGCTGGGGACGCCGCGGCGGTGGAGGCCGAGTTCGCCCGGGTCCAGGCCTTCGCCGAGCGCACGTTCGGCGACCCCGCCGTGCTGCTCGAGCGGTTCTTCCCGCGGGTACGCCACGTCGAGGTCCAGATCCTGGGCCTGGCCGACGGTCGGGTGGTCGCGCTCGGCGAGCGGGACTGCTCGGTCCAGCGGCGCAACCAGAAGCTGGCCGAGGAGAGTCCCTCGCCCGCGGTGGACGCGCAGCTCCGCGCCCGGATGGAGCAGGCCGCCGTCCGCGCGGGAGAGGCGGTCGGCTACCGTAACGCGGGCACCGTGGAGTGCCTGCTCGACACCGAGACCGGAGATTTCGTCTTCCTCGAGATGAACACCCGGCTGCAGGTGGAGCACCCGGTCACGGAGCTCGTCACCGGGATCGACCTGGTGGAGGCCCAGCTGCGCATCGCGGCGGGTGAGGACGTGGGCTTCGACCCCGACGCCGTGCAGCGGCGGGGCCACGCGGTCGAGCTGCGGGTCAACGCCGAGGACCCCCAGCGGTTCCTGCCCGGGCCTGGGACCATCACGACCTGGCGGGAGCCGCAGGGTCCGGGGGTGCGGGTCGACGCGGGCTACGCCGAGGGAGACACGGTGACGCCGTTCTACGACTCGCTGCTCGCCAAGCTGGTCGTCTGGGGGCCTGACCGTGGCGAGGCGCTACGCCGGGCCAGGTCGGCCGTCGCCGGCTTCGCGGTCGCCGGCCCCAAGTGCAACCTGCCCTTCTTCGCCGAGCTGCTCGACCTGCCGGAGTTCGTCTCCGGTGACTACGACACCGGCATCGTGGGCCGGATGCGCGGCTGACCCGGGCGAGGGCTGTGGTTTGATGCCGTGGGCGAGCAGACGAGGAGCGCGCGTGGCCGAGGAGATCCGGGCCGAGATGGTGGCCAATGTCTGGAAGGTCGTCGTCGCCGAGGGCGACGCGGTCTCCGCGGGCGACACGCTGGTGATCCTCGAGTCGATGAAGATGGAGATCCCGGTGCTCGTCGAGACCCCGGGCACGGTCAGCGCCCTGCACGTCGCCGAGGGCGACGTCGTCCAGGAGGGCGACGTTCTCGCCGTCATCGAGTAGCCCTGGCCTGAACACAGTCCGACCAGGGCATTTCGGCCCTCTGGGACGGCCCTTTCCGCTCAAGGTCGCGCTCATCCGGCCCGACAAACCCAAGGTGAGTGGATCGGAGCCTCAGTCCGTCGTCCCCTTCCTGCGCGCCCTCGGTGAGGTCGGCGGGTCGGACCTGCACGTCAAGGTCGGCTCACCCCCTCGAGTCCGCATCGACGGCCGGCTGCGCAAGCTGCAGGCTCCGAGCCTGACCCCCGCCGACACCGAGCACATGGTCGGCGAGGTGCTGCGCGAGGACCTCGTGGTCGAGTTCGCGCGGACCAACGAGGCCGACTTCGCCTACAGCGTGCCCGGGCTCGGCCGGTTCCGGGTCAACGCCTTCCGCTCCCGGGGCTCGGCCGGCATGGTCTTCCGCCGGGTCAGCGTCGGCGCCATCCCGCTCGACGAGCTGGGCCTGCCCCCGGTGCTCAGCGCGCTCGCGATGGAGCCGCGCGGGCTGGTCCTGGTCACCGGCCCCACGGGCTCCGGCAAGACCACGACGCTGGCCGGCATGATCGACCACATCAACAACAACCGCGAGGTCCACATCGTCACGATCGAGGACCCGATCGAGGTGCTGCACTTCGACAAGCTCTCGATGATCAACCAGCGCGAGGTCCGGCTGGACACGGCCGACTTCGCCACCGCCCTGCGCGGTGCGATGCGCCAGGACCCCGACGTGATCCTGGTCGGCGAGATGCGCGACAACGAAACGGTCAAGGCGGCCCTCGCCGCGTCGGAGACCGGTCACTTCGTCATGTCGACGCTGCACACGACCGACGCGCAGGAGACGATCACCCGGGTCATCGACTTCTTCCCCCCGCACGAGCAGAAGCAGGTGCGGCTCGCGCTGGCCGGTTCCCTGCGCGGCATCATCTGCCAGCGGTTGGTCCCGCGCGCCGACGGACAGGGCCGCTGCGTGACCATGGAGGTCTGCATCAACACCGGCCGGGTCGCCGACGCCATCGCCGACGCCGACAAGACCTCGACCATCGAGGAGCTGATCAAGGAAGGCGCCTACTACGGCATGCAGACCTTCGACCAGCACCTGGTCGCCCTGATCCGCGACGGTGTGATCACCCTCGAGGCTGCCATGGCGGCGTCGACCAACCCGCACGACCTCACCGTCGAGCTGCGCCGCCTCGGCCTCGTCGCCTGACGCCCCCTCTTCACTGCGGGTCAGCCGGCCGACGTACGGGTGCCGTGCTCGACGCAGCGGGCGGACCAGCCGCGGGGCAGCACCTGCACCACCATCCGCCGCCGGCAGGCCGGGCAGTAGCGCGGCGGCTCGAGATCCCGCCGTGCGTGGCAGCCGACGTGGTCGCCTCGGGTGTCCGGCTCCCCGCACTGGTCGCAGTAGGCCGGCGCGCTCACGCCTGCGCACCTCCGGGCGCGCTCGCCGGTTGCAGCTGAAGTGTGTAGCCCAGCAGCTGCAGCCCCTCGAACGGTTCCCAGTCGCGGGCCGGGTCACGGTCGAAGCCGAGCCGGCCGTAGAGCCGATGAGCCTTCTGCATGACCGGCAGGCTGCTGAGCGTCAACGCCGTGGCGCCGGCCTCCTCCGCCAGCCGGATGCACTCGCGCGTCAGCCGTTCGCCCACGCCCGTCCCGCGTGCCTCGGGTGCCACGGCGAGCATCCGGAACTCCGCCTCACCTGGCCCGGCCACCTGGGCGTACTCCGACCCCGCGAGCGCGAAGGTCACCGTGCCGAGCAGCCCGCCCCCCTCGTCGACGGCGACCAGCAGCGTCGCCTTGTCGCGTCGCGAGGCGGTGTCGCGCAGCACGGCGGCGTAGTCGTCGGTCTCGTCGAGGAACTCGTCCGCCCGGTAGGCCGCCTCGGTGAGCTCGCCGACCGCCTCCAGCTCAGCCGGCTCGGCGGGGCGCACGATCACCCTCGCTGTCTACCAGACGGCAGCGTCCGTCCAGACGGCATCGTCGCACCTACGACGATGTTCTACCGGACGGCGTTGTCCTACCGGACGGCGATGCCGCCTGCGCGGCGTCGTCGTCGCGGAAGGTCCAGCCCCCGCTGCGCCGGGAGTCGGCGCCGAAGCGCCAGCCCAGCAGGTCGAGGGCCAGCAGGAGGGCGACGATCACGATCAGCGGTGTCATGGCTGTAAGTCTGCTACCAGGTAGATCCTGCCACCAGTGGCAGGATTGACACGGTGCATCAACTTCCTGCCATAATGGCCGGCATGATCCGCAACGTCGTCGTCCCGGTGCTCGACAGCGTCGCGCCCTTCGAGCTCGGGGTGCTGTGCGAGGTGTTCGGGCTGCGCCGCGAGAGCGAGCCCTTGATCCCGACCTTCGACTTCGCCCTGTGCACCCCCACCCCCGGGCAGGTCCGGACGTCGATCGGTTTCGAGCTGTCGGTGACCGACGGGCTGGACCGCATCGACCAGGCCGACCTGGTCGCGCTCCCCGCCATGGACCCGGACCACGCCGTGCCCGAGGAGCTCGCCGAGCGGTTGCGTGCGGCCGTCGCTCGCGGCGCCTACGTGATGAGCGTGTGCAGTGGCGCCTTCGTGCTGGGCGGCGCCGGCCTGCTCGACGACCGGGACTGCACCACGCACTGGGCGTACGCCGACGAGCTGGCCCGGCGCCATCCTTCCGCGCGGGTCAACCCACGAGTGCTCTACGTCGAGGACCGGCGGGTGCTCACCAGCGCGGGCACGGCCGCAGGGATCGATGCCTGCCTCTACCTGCTGCGCAAGGAGTTCGGCGAGCGCGCGGTCAGCCGGCTCGCCCGACGCATGGTGGTGCCGCCGCACCGCGACGGCGGGCAGCTGCAGTACGTCGACACCCCGGTCCCGGTGCAGGCGGACACCCTGTCCGACACCCTGGAGTTCATGCGCGACAACCTCACCGAGGAGCTCACGATCGCCGAGCTGGCCCAGCGGGCGCACATGTCGCAGCGGACGTTCGCCCGGCGGTTCCGCGCCGAGACCGGCACCACGCCGCACCACTGGCTCACCGCGCAGCGGGTGCTGCTGGCCCAGCGGTTGCTCGAGGAGACCGACCAGGGCATCGATGCGGTTGCCGACCTGGCCGGCTTCGGCAGCGCAGCCGTGCTGCGCCACCACTTCGGGCGACGGGTCGGCAACAGCCCGCTCGGCTACCGGCGCACCTTCCGCCGGGCCGGCTGAGCCCGGCCACGGTCGAGAAGGCCGTGACCGTGACGGGCGAAGGCGTCCCCATGCGGGCCCGTCACGGCCACGGAGTCAGGGTCATCCGCTATGCACTGCTCGCCCCCCCGGCGGCGACCTGCGACGCGTCGCCCTCGTCGGCGATGCCCGGCCGGACGCCGGGGTCGCCGAGCTCGACGTGGTAGTCGGTCTCATTGGTCCGGTCGGTCCCGGCGGGTGCCTTCGCCGCGCGCAGCACCGCGGTCAGCACCAGCGCGACCGCCACGTTGATCAGCAGGGCCAGCAGACCGACGTACACGGTGTACGTCGTGTCGATGCCCCACCGCGACAACGCCCACTGCGATCCCGCGAAGTGCTCCTTGCCGATGAGCGGGTTGGCGATCTTGTAGAGCATCAGGAAGCCTGCCAGGATGCCGGCGAGCAGCCCACCGGTCAGCGCCCAGCGATGGAACCAACGGGTGTAGAGACCGAACACGATGGCCGGCAGCGTCTGCAGGATCAGCACCCCGCCGAACAGCTGGAGGTCGATGCTGAACTGCGGATCAAGTACGAGGATCGCGAGCAACGCGCCGAACTTGACGACCAGCGACGCGAACTTGCTGGCCTGAGCCTCCTGCTTCGGCGTCGCGTCCTTCTTGATGTACTCCTTGAAGATGTTGCGGGTGAACAGGTTCGCCGCTGCGATGGACATGATCGCTGCGGGCACCAGCGCTCCGATCGCGATGGCGGCGAACGCGATGCCCGCGAACCAGCTCGGGAACATGTTGTCGAACAGCAGCGGAACGATGGTGCTGCTGTCACCCGGCACCTTCTTGGCCGGGTCGGCGCCGACCGGCGTGACACCCGCCGCGATGGCCATGTATCCGAGCAGAGCCAGCAGGCCGAGGATGAAGCTGTACGCCGGCAGCGCGGCCATGTTGCGCTTGATGGTGTCGCGACTGCGCGCCGCGAGCACGCCGGTCACCGAGTGCGGGTACAGGAACAGCGCCATGGCCGAACCCAGGGCCAGCGTGGAGTAACCGAGCTGGCCCGCCGTGCTCAGGATCGTCCCGTCGGGCGGTCCGTCCGGGGGCGGTGGCGTGGCGTTGAACTTCTTGTCCGCTGCGGAGAAGATCGCGTCCCAGCCGCCGAGCTTGTGCGGGATGTAGAGAACCGCGACGATCACGACCAGGTAGATCAGCGTGTCCTTGACGAACGCGATCAGCGCCGGGGCCCGGAGCCCCGACTGCCAGGTGTACGCGGCGAGGATCGCGAACGCGATCCACAGCGGCAGCTTGCCATCGATCCCCATCGCTTTGATGACGGCCTCGATACCGACCAGCTGCAGCGCGATGTAGGGCATCGTGGCCACGATGCCCGTGAGGGCCACGAGCAGGGCCAGGGACGATGAGTCGTGGCGACCGCGGATGAAGTCTGCGGGCGTGACGTAGCCGTGCCGGTGGCTGACCGACCACAGCCGCGGCGCGACCAGGAACACCAGCGGGTAGACGACGATCGTGTAGGGGACGGCGAAGAAGCCCGTCGCACCGGCCGCGAAGACCAGCGCCGGCACCGCCACGAACGTGTACGCCGTGTAGAGGTCGCCGCCGATCAGGAACCAGGTGACCCAGGCCCCGAAGTTGCGCCCACCCAGGCCCCACTCGTCCAGGTGGTCGAGACTCTCTGCGCGGCGCCAACGGGCGGCGCCGAAGCCGAGCACGGTGACGAGCGCGAACAGCGCGACGACGATGACGAACTCGGTGACGTTGACGTCGCCCATCACCGCTCACCCCGGGTCGCGCGGTAGACGATCACGGTGACCGTGACGCTGACGAAGATCCACAGCATCTGGTACCAGTAGAAGAACGGCACGCCGCCGAGCTGTGGGTCGGTCTTGTTGAAGAACGGCGGGATCAGCACCCCGACCAGAGGCACGATCAGCAACAGGTTCCAGGCGGAGAGGTTGACGCCGCGCCGGGCAGCCGCGCGTGCCGCGTCCGACTTGCCTTGGGGACTGGGTTCTCGCACGGCCACCGGGGCCTCCTCTGACGTGGGGACGGACCGAGATGGACGTTATCGCACGATTCGTCCGATGTGGACAGACGGTGAATCATCCGAAGTGCAGACGGAACGCCTTGCGGCTTACCCAGAAAGCTCCCAGCTCATGCACGCCAGGACCGGTGAGCGCCTCACAAGGTCGACGAGAGCGCCTTGACCGGCATGGCGAGGTCGTCGAGCAGGACCAGGTCCGCCTCGGGCGGCCGTCCCAGCGTCGTCAGGTAGTTGCCGACGATGACCGCGTTGATGCCGCCGAGCAGGCCGGCCCGGGTGCCGAGGTCACCGAGCGTGATCTCCCGCCCACCGGCGTACCGCAGGACCGTGCGGGGCAGCGCCAGCCGGAACGCCGCGATGGTGCGCAGCGCGTCCTTGCCGTCCATGACCGGCAGCTCGCCGAAGGGTGTGCCGGGCCGCGGGTTGAGGAAGTTCAACGGCACCTCGTCCGGCTCGAGCTCACCCAGCTGGGCGGCGAACTCGGCCCGCTGGTCGAGCGACTCGCCCATGCCGATGATGCCGCCGCAGCAGACCTCCATGCCCGCGTCGCGCACCATGGTCAGCGTCGCCCACCGCTCCTCCCAGGAGTGGGTGGTGACGACCTGCGGGAAGTAGGAGCGCGCCGTCTCGAGGTTGTGGTTGTACCGGTGCACGCCCATCCCTGCGAGCTCGTCGACCTGCTCCTGCGTGAGCATCCCGAGCGAGGCCGCCACGTTGATGTCGGTGGCGTCCTTGATCGCGGCGACGCCCTCACGCAGCTGACGCATCAGGCGCTCGTCGGGCCCGCGGACGGCCGCCACGATGCAGAACTCCGTCGCACCCGTGGCGGCGGTCTCCACCGCGGCCCGGACCAGTGAGGGCACGTCGAGCCAGGCCGAGCGCACCGGGGACTCGAACAGGCCGGACTGCGAGCAGAAGTGGCAGTCCTCGGGACAGCCACCGGTCTTGACCGAGACGATGCCTTCGACCTCGACCTCCGGGCCGCACCAGCGCATCCGCACCTCGTGGGCCAGCTCGAGCAACGCGTCGAGCCGGTGGTCCGGCAGGTCGAGGACGGCGCGGACCGCCCCCACGGGCAGCCCCCTTCCGCCGTCGAGGACCCGTAGCCGCGCTGCGTCGAGCAGATCGGCGCCGTCATCGCGGCGGTCGGATGTCGTCGTCACGGGCACCCTCTCGTGCGCGTCAGCTGGCCTGCGCGCGGAAGTCTGCCGCATCGAAGGTTCCGCCGAGCGACGGCCCCAGCCCCCGTCCGGCGGCGAGGAGGAACTCCGCCGGGTCGAGTGCACCCGCGCCGGCCGGCAGGGCTCCCGCGAGCGGCCTGGCGGCGAGCATCTCGAGGTCGCGCACGTTGCTGCGGCACGCGAGGTCAGGGTCTGGTGGCCACGCCCCGATCACCAGGCCGGCCGACTCCAGCCCGCGGTGGGCCATCGCCTCGAGCGTGAGGGCCGTGTGGTTGAGAGTGCCGAGGCCCGGGTCGACGACCACCAGCACAGCCGAACCCAGCAGCCGGGCCAGGTCGGCGAGGGTGCGCCCCTCCTCGTCCAGGCGGACGAGCAGACCGCCGGCCCCCTCGACCAGGACCAGCCGCCGGGCCGCGCCGAGCACGCGGATCTCACGCGCGGCGGCGTCGACGTCGAGGGGCGGCCGGCCGCTGCGCCGGGCAGCGGCGGCGGGGGAGAGCGGGTCGGGAAACCGGGCCAGCTCATGCAGGTCGGTCACGCCGGCGAGGCGTCGTACGTCGTCGAGGTCGCCCGGCTCGCCGGGACCAACCCCGGTCTGTGCAGGCTTCACCACCGCCACCGTCGTACCCCGGACCGCCGCCAGCGCCGCGACCGCAGCAGTCACCACGGTCTTGCCGACACCGGTACCGGTCCCGCTGACGACGAGGACGCTCACGCGACAGCCCTTCTCGCGACGAGCGGCCAGGTTACGGCCCGAACGGCGGTGGCCCGACGATGTCGATGCCGCCCTCGCTCTCGGCTGCGCCGACGATGCGGTCGAAGTCCACGAGCCGCTCGGTCTGCTCGGTCATCGGCTCGCTCGCGGCGAGGTAGAAGGCTTGGCAGCCGCCGGGAGTGTGCAGGAAGAGCAACCGTGCCGTCGGCGAGACCACCTTGAACGCGTGGGGGACCCCGGGGGGCGCCATGGCCACCCCGCCCTCGCCGAGCGGGTGGTCGGTCCCGTCGAGGTGCATGACGATCTCGCCGGCCAACACGTAGACGGTCTCAGCCGCGGGATGGGTGTGCAACGGCGTCACCTTCCCCTGCTCCGCGGTGTCCTCGAAGAGCAGGAACGCCCCGTCGGTCTCCTCCTCCCTGAGCTTCCAGTCGTGGACGCCGCCGCCGTAAAACCAGCGTCGTTCGCTCTCGTCGACGGTCCGTACCACGGCCGTCCTCGTCCGTGCAGCGGTCATGGGTCCGGCCCTCCGTGGGAGTTGAGTACCATGAAGAGACTGAAGTACCATGACGACCGTGTCAACCCCCTACGAAGCCTCAGGGCGGACCCGGCAGAAGGCTCGCACCCGCGACGCGCTGCTTCGCGCTGCCCAGGACTGCATCGCCGACGGGCGGGCCCCGACCGTGGAGGCGGTCGCGGACCGGTCGGGCGTCTCGCGCACCACGGCGTACCGCTACTTCCCGAGCCAGCACGCGTTGCTGCGCGCCGCTCACCCCGAGACGGTGACGACGTCGATGCTGCAGGACGACAGCAGCAGCGAGCCCGACGCCCGGCTGGACCAGGTGATCGCGGCCTTCACCGAGATGGTGCTGCGGACCGAGGAACAGCAACGAACCATGCTGCGGCTCTCCCTCCAGCGCGCCCCCGCCTCGGCTCTGCCCCTGCGGCAGGGCCGGGCCATCGGGTGGATCGAGGAGGCGCTGCTGCCGTTGCGTGGCACGCTCGACGATCAAGCGCTGCGGAACCTGGTCCTGGCCATCCGCAGCGCGACCGGGATCGAGGCGCTGGTGTGGCTGACCGACGTCGCGGGCCTGGACCGCGGTGACGCCCGGGAGCTGATGCGCT
>JAVEDG010000018.1 GCA_030841245.1 Actinomycetota bacterium | reverse complement strand
CCCGGCGGCTGCCCGTGGGACGCCGAGCAGACCCACCAGTCGCTGGTCACCTATCTCCTCGAAGAGGCCTACGAGACCATCGAGGCGATCGAGAGCGGTGACAGCGAGCACTTCCGGGAGGAGCTCGGCGATCTGTTGCTGCAGGTCGTCTTCCACGCCCGGATCGCGGCGGAGCACCCCGACAAGCCGTGGGACGTCGACGACGTGGCCGAGGGCATCGTCACCAAGCTGGTACGCCGCCACCCGCACGTGTTCGGCGACGCCGACGCGCCGAGCGCTGCGGACGTCGAGGCCAGCTGGGAGCGGCTCAAGGCAGCGGAGAAAGGCCGTGCGTCCGTCTTCGACGGGATCCCGCCGACCCTGCCGGCGCTCGCGCTGGCCGCGAAGACACTCGCCCGGGCCGAGCAGGCGGGCCTGGCTCCGGCGCCGGGGGCCGCGGCCGGCACCGTCGGGGAGCGCCTCTTCCTGTCCGTGCAGGACGCCCGGGCCTCCGGGGTTGACCCGGAGGCGGCGCTGCGCCTCGTCGTACGCGACTTCGTCGAACGGGCGCGGGCGACGGAGCGCGGCGGGCCGCCGCCCGGACAGCGAGCTCCGAAACCGCCGCCGTAGTCAGCCACCGTAGCCCTTTGCGGCGACGTAGGATCTGGCGCAACGACCCACAGGGGCGGGGGGTTCCATGTCCGGCGGACGCCAATCGCTGCGTGGGGCCGCGGTCACCGCTGCGATGGCCGCGTTGCTCTCGTCTGCCACCTTGCTCTCGTCGGCGGCATGGCTCCCCGACCGGGCCGACGCAGCCACCGCGTGCGGGCAACTGCGCGCCGTCGTGACCGCGCTGATACCCCGGACGGTCGCCCTGCTTTCGCTGCCCGCGCAGGCGCGCCACCGCTCGTTCTCGCGCGCCGACGTCACCGCGCGGCAGGGTGCCAGGCCGCTGCATGTGTTCTCGGTTGGCCGGTTCCCGACAGACCTGGTGTCCGTGGCGGTCGTCCTCGACCTCAGTCGGGAGCCGGATCAGGTCCGGGCCGCAGCCCGGTCTCTGCTGCGCGCCCTGCCCCCCGCGAGCCAGGTGGCGATCACCACTACGGGCAACGGCGTCGGCACCGTCGCGCGCGCGCTGGCACCACTGGGAAGGGGGAGCATTCCGTTGCCTGCCGGCAGGCCCACAACGCGCGAGCCGCTCGGCCCGGCCGTGCGCATGGGCATCGGGCAGCTCGCCGGCGGCCCGGCGCTCGACCGTCACCTGGCGCTGGTAACCGCGACTGCCGGTGTCCAGGACCCGGCTGCCGTCCAGCGGGCCCGAGTCGTGGGCGGGCGACGTGGCGTGGTTTTCGATGCGGTCAATCTCTCCGGCCGTGCGCTGTACGGACCGGTGGCAACGCTCAGCAGGTGCCCCTCGCGCGCCGCCTCGAGTCCCCGCGTTGCTGGCGCCGGCGTCGCGGAAGCGATCCTTGGTGCACGCAAGCTCGTCCTGCCGCCGCTGCTGGGCCGGACGCGGGTGACGGTCTCGGTGCACGTGACCAAAAGGCAGCACCTGTCGACTGCGCTCGACCGCGCGTTCGTGCCAGCATCGGTGGCCACCGCGCCAGCTGGGTCGACGTTCGGGGTCGGTCCACTGCTGGGCGTGCTGGCGATCGGCACCGCGGTGATCGTCGTCATTCTCCTTGGCGCAGCTGCCGCCCGGTCGATCCCTGAGGCGGTACGCCGTGGGCGGCTGCGCCGTGGCCGAAACCGGGCGGACGTGACCGCGCTCGCCCGCCTCGGCCGGCGACCGGAGTCAAACTCGGCCAACGAGAACCTGCGCCACGTCCTGCAGCAGGCCGAGGGGGTGCGGATCGTCATGCCAGGGATCGACCCGGAGCGCTCGGCGCGCGCGCGCCTGCAGCCACGCGGGCAACCGCGAAGCGGCGAGGAGCCGACAAAGGAGGTACCCGCAGTTGCACGAGGCAAGGTCGAGGACCCGGCCCCGGACCCGGAGCCGGAGCCGGAGGCGACCCGGGCCTTCTCGCTGCGCAGCAAGGTGAACTCCCGGGGCGTAGGGCCGGCGGCGGCCTCGGCACCAGTGAGGCCCGAGGAGATCGACCTGGGTCGACAGGTCCCGGTCGCTGGTCCGACCGCCCGGTCGCTGACAGGCTCCGGCGGGTCAAGAGAGCCGGCTTCCCCTGGAGCACCTGAGCCGGGCCCGACCGTGCCGGTGACGCCCACGGCCGGTCCGGCCCCGCCGAACGGCTTGTCCGTTCGCATCGGGCCGCCGGCCGAGGCGGCGGCGGTGCCTGGAGGGGTGCCCGCCGCGACCCGCAAGGACCCCTCTGACCGGCTCCCGCGGGCAGCCCTGCTGGCGCGGCTAGTGGTCCTCGCCGTCGTCCTTGCCGCGGTGGTGGCGAAGATCATGGCCGTCCACCTGTCGTGGCCGCCGGACCCCTCCAGCCTCCTCGGCGCTGCGGTCTCCCTGCTCGTCGTAGCCTGGGGACTGTTCTGGCTCCGGTCGACGACAACCCCCCCGTACGCCCTGACCCGCCGGCGGGCCGGCGAGGCGCGGCGGCAGTCGGACCAGGAGGCCATCGACCGCGCCGCGGTGAGCCGGCTGCGCGAGGCCACGCTCGCCGAGGCCGGGACGTCCGACTCCGCCTGGGCGGCGTTCGAGATGTCCACCGGCGTGCAGGCGCCGCCCACGATGCGCTCAGCTTGGGAGGCGGATCCGGACGAAGGGTGGCTCGCGGACGCGGGCGCCGGCCAACGACCCGGCGACCCCTCCCGCGTGGGCCTGCTCACCGCCGTTGGGGCGCCCTTCGTGTCCACGATCATGCCGGCGCTCCTCCTCCTGCTCCTGCTCTGACGCCGGTAGCCTGCAGCGGTGTCCAGCGCCGCCGCTGAGGTCGAGCAAACGCTGGCGTCGTGCCTCGACGAGCTGCTCGCCCACCACCCGGACGCCGCGACCGCTCTCGGCGACCACCGCCACGACGACCGCCTCGCAGACCTGTCGCCGGAAGGCGTGGCCGACGAGCTGGCCTGGCTGCGTCGGCGACGCGGGGATCTGTCCGAGCTCGACGGCGACCTCTCGCTCGACGATGCCGTTGATGCCGCCATCCTGCGCAACCGCCTGGACTCCCGGGAGCACGAGCTCACCACACTCCGGGAGCACGAGTGGGACCCGCTGGCATGGAATCCGGGCACCGCCGTCTACCTGTTGCTCGCGCGCGACTTCGCGCCGCTCGGTGACCGGCTCCGCTCCGCAGCGAGTCGGCTCGCCGCCGTACCGCAGGTGCTGGAGACCGCCCGGCGCACTCTGACCGACATGCCGCGCGTCCACGTCGAGACCGCCATCGGCCAGTTCACCGGCACGCGCACCCTGCTGGCGACCGAGCTGGAGCGCGCACTCGGCGAGCACCCGGCCGGCCGTCGCGAGGTCGAGCCCGCGCGGGACGCCGCCGTGACCGCCCTCGACGAGCACATCGCCTGGCTGCGCGGCCGGCTGGACGACGCGAACCGCAATCCGCGGATCGGCGCGCAGGCCTTCGCGCGCAAGCTCGCGCTCACCCTCGACACCGACAGTGACTCCGACACCGTGCTGTCGCGCGCGGAGTCCGACCTGGCGACCATCGAGGACGAGCTGGCGGTCGCGGCGGCGCGGCTCGACCCGCAGGGTGACCGCCACGGGCAGGTACGCCGGGTGCTCGACCGGCTCGCGGCCGAGGGACACGTCGACAACACCACCATCGTCGGCCGATGTGAGCAGGCCCTGGCCGAGACGACGGACTTCGTGCGGTCCACGCACCTGGTGACCGTGCCCGACGACCCGGTCGAGATCATCCTGATGCCGGAGATCCACCGCGGCGTCGCCGTCGCCTACTGCGACCCGCCCGGTCCGCTGGAGTCGGCGTCGCTGCCGACGTTCTTCGCCGTCTCGCCGACTCCCGAGGACTGGCCGAAGGACCGGGTCGACTCGTTCTACCGTGAGTACAACGCCCATATGCTGCACAACCTCACCGTGCACGAGGCGATGCCGGGGCACGTCCTCCAGCTGGCGCACTCCGCGCGGTTCGAGGCGGCGGTGCCGGTGCGCAAGGCACTGTGGAGCGGGACGTTCGTCGAGGGCTGGGCGGTCCACGCCGAGGCGCTGATGGTCGAGCATGGCTACCGCGCCGACGAGGGTCAGCTCGAGGCACTGCGGATGCAGCAGCTCAAGATGGCGCTGCGCAGCACCATCAACGCGATCCTCGACGCGCGAGTGCACGCGCACGGCATGACCGAGGCCGAGGCGATGATGTTGATGACCGAACGCGGGCACCAGGAGGACGGCGAGGCGGCCGGCAAGTGGCGGCGCGCGCTGCTGACCAGCACCCAGCTCTCGACGTACTACGTCGGTCACCTCGAGGTGTCGGGCATCGCCCGCGACCTGGCGGCTGCCCGTCCCGAGCTGGACGAGCGGGCGCGCCACGACGCCATGCTGTCCTTCGGCTCACCGGCTCCCCGACACCTGCGGACCCTGCTGCACCTGTGAGCCGCCGAGCCGTTCCCCGAGGACGAGGTCGACCAGCTCACGCGGCAGCCCGTGGGTCTCGTGCCAGTAGCGGTACTCGCCCTCGACCACCGGCCCGCTGCCTCGCCGGGAGAGAAGGACCTGGCCGCGGTCGAGGACGCCGCGGAACCGCCGCTCCTCCTCGTCGAGCAGCGAGAGCAGTCGCTGCGGCTCGTCGGGCTGCCCGAAGCGGCGGGAGGTCTCCTCGACCGGGTCCGGCGGGAGGTCGCCCAGGCGACGTGACCGGTCGTCACGCCACAGCGTGGTCAGGACCCGCCGGACCAGCCGCCGCAGCACGTAGCCCTGCCGGGAGCTGGACGGCCGGACCCCGTCGCCCAGCACGACCACGCACGAGCGCAGGTGGTCGATCACGACCCGCCGGTCCCGATCACTCAACCGCCAGAGCCGGTCGACCTCCTCGACCCAGCCGTCGAAGACGTCGCAGTCGAACACGGAGCCGGTCTGCTGCAGCACGGTCAGCAGCCGCTCCAGCCCCATGCCGGTGTCGACGCTCGGCGACGACAGCGGCATCAGGCTGCCGTCGTCGAGGCGCCGGTAGCGCATCATCACGTGGTTCCAGATCTCCACCCATCGCGAGTCAGTGCTCGGCGTGCCCGTCGGTGGCCCGTCACCGGTCCAGTAGAAGAGCTCCGAGTCAGGCCCGCACGGGCCGGTCGGGCCGTTGGACCACCAGTTGTCCTCCGGCGTCGGCTCGACCGGGAGGCCGAGCTCGGTCCAGGTCTGCCAGGACTCGCGGTCCGGGCCGACCTGGTCGTCACCGCCGAACACCGTGACGTGCAGCCGCGACACGTCCACGCCGAATTCGTCGCGCAGCAGCTGGTAGCCCCAGCGCAGGCTCTGCGACCCGTCGTAGTCGCCGAGCGACCAGGAGCCGAGCATCTGGAACACCGTCAGGTGCCACGGGTCGCCGACCTCGTCGAGATCGGTCGTACGCAGGCAGCGCTGGACGTTGACCAGCCGCCGCCCGAGCGGATGTCGACGCCCTTCGAGGTAGGGCGTCAAGGGATGCATCCCCGACGTCGTGAAGAGCACCGGGTCCCCAGGGGGCCGCAGCAGCGTGCCGTCCGGGACCGGGCGGTGGCCACGGTCGCGGTAGAAGTTGCGGAACGTCTCGATCACGTCGTAGCTGTGCATGGTGGGCTCCGTCTCGCTGATGGCGGACGGGACGGGCCTACGACGTACGACGGGAAGTCGGCCGGCGACGGGAGAGTCCCGGTCGCCGGTGGGTGTGGATGGTCAGGCGGGGGCGGCCGGTGAGCTGGCAGCTCGACCGGCGGCGGTGCGGACGCGCCTGGACCTCATACGTCCAGGTTACCCGAGCGACGCGCGACGGTCTGCTGACTTTCTCGCGGTGCTCAGCCAACAACGAAGGTGCCCGTCGTGGCGGTGAGCTCGGCGTAGGCCGCGCGCAGCTGCTCGGTCACCGGGGCCGGGGCGGCACCGCCATCCCGCTCGGGTGGCGGAACCAGGCCCCGGAGGGGACCGCCGGTAGCCTGGCCGCACGGCGGGCGCTTCGCCACGCCGTACGGGACCTGTGCAGTGAAGGAGACACCACGTGGCGAGCATCGACGCCGTCGGCGCCCGCGAGATCCTCGACTCGCGCGGCAACCCCACGGTCGAGGTCGAGGTCGCGCTCGACGACGGCACGATCGCCCGGGCCGCCGTCCCCAGCGGTGCGAGCACCGGGGCGTTCGAGGCGGTCGAGCTGCGAGACGGGGTCAAGAACCGTTACCAGGGCAAGGGCGTCGAGAACGCCGTCCTCGCGGTGCTCGACGAGATCGGACCGCGGCTGCTGGGCTACGAGGCCAGCGAGCAGCGGCTCATCGACCAGGAGCTCATCGACCTGGACGGCACGCCCAACAAGGCGCGCCTCGGCGCCAACGCCCTGCTCGGCGTCTCGCTCGCGGTCGCAAAGGCCGCCGCGGAGTCGGCCGAGCTGCCTCTGTTCCGCTACGTCGGAGGCCCCAACGCGCACCTGCTGCCCGTCCCGATGATGAACATCCTCAACGGCGGCGCACACGCCGACAGCGACGTCGACATCCAGGAGTTCATGATCGCGCCCGTCGGCGCGGCGACGTTCCGAGAGGCCCTGCGCTGGGGCACCGAGGTCTACCACGCGCTCAAGTCGGTGCTGAAGAGCCGCGGCCTGGCCACGGGGCTCGGTGACGAGGGTGGCTTCGCGCCGAACCTGCCGAGCAACCGCGACGCGCTCGACCTGATCACCGAGGCCGTCCAGCAAGCCGGCTTCACCCCTGGCGAGGACATCGCATTCGCCCTCGACGCCGCGGCAACCGAGTTCTTCGACGCGGGCACCTACACCTTCGAGGGCGCCAAGAAGTCCGCCGAGGAGATGACCGCCTACTACGCCGAGCTCGTGTCGGCGTACCCGCTGGTCTCCCTCGAGGACCCGCTCAGCGAGGACGACTGGGACGGCTGGGGGACGTTGACCGGCCAGCTGGGCTACCAGGTGCAGATCGTGGGCGACGACCTCTTCGTCACCAACCCCGAGCGGATCCAGCGCGGCATCGACGCCGGCTCCGCCAACGCGCTGCTCGTCAAGGTCAACCAGATCGGGTCCCTGACCGAGACGCTCGACGCGGTCTCGTTGGCACACCGCAACGGCTTCCGCTGCATGATGAGCCACCGGTCGGGCGAGACCGAGGACACGACGATCGCCGACCTTGCGGTGGCCACCGACTGCGGGCAGATCAAGACCGGTGCGCCGGCGCGCTCGGAACGGGTGGCGAAGTACAACCAGCTCCTGCGCATCGAGGAGGAGCTCGATGACGCCGCCCGGTACGCCGGACGGGCGGCCTTCCCCCGGTTCACGCGCGGTCGATGAGCGCAGACGAGCCCGCGACCACGCCGCGCCGGACCAGTCTGACCGGTCGCGCGGCGATCCTGGCTCTCGTGGTGTGCGTGCTGGCGATCTCGTTGGCCTACCCGCTGCGCGAGTACCTGTCCCAGCGCGGCGAGATCGGCGACTACCGCGCACAGGTGCTCGCCCAGCAGCAGCGGGTCACCTCGCTGCAGAAGGCCAACGCGCGGTGGAAGGACCCGGCGTACGTCAAGGAGCAGGCCCGGGAACGGCTGCACTTCGTGATGCCGGGGGAGACCTCCTACATCGTGCTCGGGCCGCACGACTCGTCGGACCCGAACGCGCGCCAGGACCCGCAGCTGCAGACCGACGACCGCCGGCCGTGGTTCACCGATCTCTGGCACTCGGTCGAGGTGGCCGGGCGCTGAGGGCCCGCGGACGGACTCCTGTGATGACCGACTTCCTGCCTGACCCACCGCCTGTGTTGGACGACGCCGACGCTGCCGCTGTGGCGGCTCAGCTCGACCGGCCGCCGCGCGGCCTGCGCTCCGTCGCGCACCGCTGCGCCTGCGGCCTGCCTGACGTGGTGGAGACCGCACCCCGGCTGCCCGACGGCGCACCGTTCCCGACGCTCTACTACCTGACCTGTCCTCGTGCCGCGAGCGCTATCGGCACCCTGGAGGCGTCCGGGCTGATGGCGGAGATGGGCGAGCACCTCGAGCGTGACCGTGACCTTCATGACGCCTACCGGCACGCGCACGTGGCCTACCTCGCTGCGCGCGACGCGATCGAGCCGGTCCCGGAGATCAGTGGCACCACGGCGGGCGGCATGCCGGACCGGGTCAAGTGCCTGCACGCGCTGGTGGCGCACAGCCTGGCCGCGGGTCCTGGGGTCAACCCCTTGGGGGACGAAGCCCTCGAGCGGCTCGAGCCGTGGTGGGCGAACGGTCCGTGCGTCGGCCCTCCGACAGCGGCTCCGGCGTGACCCGGGTCGCCGCGATCGACTGCGGGACCAACAGCATCCGGCTGCTGGTGGCGGACGTCGACCCGGCCCGCGGGACCCTCGTCGACATCGAGCGGCGGATGGAGATCGTGCGGCTCGGCGAAGGCGTCGACCGCACCGGTCGGCTGGCGCCGGCAGCGTTGGCCCGGACCTTCGTGGCCTGCGAGCAGTACGCCGAGGTGGTCCGAGCGACCGGCGCAGAGGCCGTCCGCTTCGTCGCGACGTCCGCGTCGCGTGACGTGGACAACCGGGACGACTTCGTCGCCGGTGTCCGCGAGCGTCTGGGCGTCGACCCGGAAGTGGTCACGGGAGACACTGAGGCGCAGCTCTCGTTCGCCGGGGCCACCCGTGAGCTCGCGCACGGTGAGATCGACCCGCCGTACCTCGTCGTAGACATCGGCGGTGGTTCGACCGAGTTCGTGCTCGGCACTGACAAGCCGACGGCGGCTCGATCCGTCGACGTCGGCTGCGTGCGGATGACCGAGCGGCACCTGCGCGACGACCCGCCGACCTCCGACCAAGTGGCGGCAGCGCGTGCG
>JAVEDG010000391.1 GCA_030841245.1 Actinomycetota bacterium | reverse complement strand
GAGCCGGCCGGGGTTCGGCACCGGCCGCAACCGGGTGGCCCTGACCCTCGACCCGCTCGATGACGCGTCGATGCGCCCGCTGGTGGAGGCACTCGTTCCCGGCTTGCCCGCCGGCGTACGCGAGGCGATTGTCGCGCAAGCACAGGGCGTCCCGCTGTTCGCCGTGGAGACCGTGCGTGCGCTGATCGACCGCGACGTCGTGCAGCCCGTCGAGGGCGTCTACCGACTGGTCGGCGACGTGGGCGACCTCGAGGTGCCCGACAGCCTGCATGCGCTGCTCGCCGCCCGGCTCGACTCGTTGCCGCCGGAGATCCGCCGGCTGGTGTCGGACGCGGCGGTGCTCGGGACCAGCTTTCCCGAGGATGCGGTGGTGGCCGTCTCGGGGCTCGACGCTGCGACCGTGAGGGAGGGCCTCGGCGAGCTGCTGCGTCGCGAGGTCCTCACCGTCAGCGCTGACCCCCTGTCGCCGGAGCGCGGCAGCTATCGCTTCGCGCAGGAGATGCTGCGCCAGGTCGCCTACGAGACCCTGTCGCGCCGCGACCGAAAGGCCCGCCACCTTGCTGTCGCGGCGCACCTGCGTGGGGCGTTCGCCCACGACGGCGAGGAGGTCGTCGACGTCATCGCGCAGCACTACCTCGACGCGCTGGCCGCGGTGCCTGGCGACCCCGACGAGGCGGAGATCCGCGAGCAGGCGGTCGTCGCGCTGACCCGGACCGCGGAGCGGGCGGCACGAACGGGGGCGCCCGGCCGGGCGGGGCGCAGCTACGCGTCTTCGGCGCAGCTGCGCGACGGTGACGACGACGTACGACGTGCGGCGGATCTGTGGGACAAGGCGGCCCAGTCGTCGATGGCCGGCGGCGACGCACGGACGACCCTGGACTACGCCACAGCGGCGATCGATCGTTACCTGCAGCTGGGCGACGGCCGAGCGGTCGCCCGCACCCAGCGACACCGGGGTCGGGCCCTGCTACGGGTCGGCCGTCTCACCGAGGCCCGCGAGGTGCTCACCGGTGCGTACGAGACGCTGCGCGACGATCCGACGCTCGAGACGCTGGTGGTGCTCAACGAGCTGGCGGCGGTCGAGAACTTCTCGGGCAATGTGGACGTGGCGGACCGGCTGACCAGCGAGCTGTTGCTCATGGGCGAAGGTCTGGCGGCCGGTCCCGACCTGATGGCGAACGCGTTCATGACCCGGGGCATCTTCAACACGGTGGCCGGCCGGCGGGCCGAGGCTGGGGTGGCCTTCCGGGAGGCTGCGCGGCTCGGCGAGCAGGCCAACCGCTCGGACATCGTCGGGCACACCCTGATGAACCTGGCGAACGTGGTGGGTGTGCACGACCCTGCCGCGGCTCTCGACGTGACCCGCCGCGCCGTCGAGCCGCTGAGCCGCGGCGGTGACCGCACCCTCATCGCGGTCAACTACGGCAACATGGTCATCGCGCTGCTGGAGCTGGGCGAGTGGGACGAAGTTGCCGCCGTGCTCGACGCCAATACCCCCGCCGGAGCCCTGGCCGACATCGAGGATGCGATCCGGCTGGCCCAGGCGCAGCTCGCTGCGCTGCGCGGCGACGTTGCCGGCGCGGAGGCACTGGCGGCGACGTTGGTCAGGCGGCGTGGCAGCGAGGACCCACAGGACCTTGCCGCGGTCGCCCTGGTCGACGCCTTGGCCGCCGCTGCGGCTGGACGCTCGGCCGAGGCGCTGAGCCGCGCGAAGATCGGCCTGGCCCACAGCGACGAGGGTCTGGGCGTCGGCGCCGACCAGATCCGGTGGGCATGGGTCATCGCGGCGCGGGCAGCGTACGAGGTCGGCGACTCCGAGACGTTGGCGGAGCTGCTGTCGATGGTGGACGACGAGATGCCGGGGCGGCTGCCGCCGATGCTGCGGGCCGAGCGCGACCTGGTGCGGGCTCGGATGGCTGTGGCGGCCGGCGAGCCGGACGCGGGCGAGCGGCTGAACGCAGCGGTTGCCGCGATGCGCGCGATGAGCCCGCCGCACCTGCTGGCCGGTGGGTTGCTGGACCGGGCCGAGTACCTGATGTCGGTCGGTGACGCGGCGGCCGCGGCGATCGACGTGGCCGACTCCAAGGCCATCGGCGAGCGGCTCGGGTGCCGGCCGGTGCTGGACCGGGCGGCCGCGCTGGCCGCCGACCGCCTCGCCGTCTGAGGGCTCCGCCCGTCCATGGCATCCACCTCTCTGTTGATCATGCAGCAACTGGCCACTTGCTCTGGCCGGTTACTGCATGATCAACAGGTAAGGGGTGGCTGGCGCGAATGGGGCTGCCCTCCAGTGGGTTGACCGCATGGCTGGCGCGTCTGGGCTGCGTCGTACGGCGTGTCGGCTACACCAACGCGCCAGCCAGGCTGACCGCGCCAGGAGCACCGACGAATGAGCGGAGTCAGAGAGTGTCCGGTTCAGGTGTTCGGCCAGGCGCTCGGCGAGCATGACCGAGATCAGGTGCGGAAATCCGGAAGGTGCGGTCGGGATGATCGAGGCGTCGATGACGCTGAGCCGGTCCACGCCGTGGACGCCGCCAGACGGATCGACCACCGCGCCACGGCCCGGGTCCGGCCCCATGGCGCAGGTGCCGACGACGTGCGGGAACGAGCCGACGGTCCGGCGGACCTGCTCTCGCAGCTCGTCGACAGCGGCAGGCAGCGGCGGTGGGGCTCCGGTGCAGACAGACCGAAGGGCGGCGTGGGCGGCGACGTCGTACGCGCGGCGGTAGCCCTCGACCAGGACGTCGACGTCGGCCGGGTCGCTCAGTCCGGGCAGGGTGATGCGGGGCGGCGCGTACGGGTCGGCCGAGCGGAGCCGGACCGTCCCGCGCGACCGCGGGGTCAGCAGCAGCACGTCGACCGTGGTCTCGGCCGGTTCGCCGAACGGGTCGTAGGTCCACAGCGCGAGGTCGGGCGCCTCGGCGGTGTCGTGGCCGGAGCTGTGGAAGGTGGTGAGGGTGAAGATGCGCGGCCCGGCGTCGTGGTCACTGCGGTACCCGGGGTCGACGTCGACTCCGGGGTGGTCGGCCAGGTTCGCGCCGACGCCGGGCA
>JAVEDG010000357.1 GCA_030841245.1 Actinomycetota bacterium | reverse complement strand
CTTCCCGGATCGTGGGCGCAACGTCAGCGACGTTGCGCCGAGATGCTCCTCCTCGCGCTCGAAGGGCATGAGAACGAGGCGGTGCAGGCGCTCCTCGGGCTGCTCGACGAGTGGGAGCGCGAGGACCTTCCCTTGGACTACGCCTGGTGCGTGGTCGACGCGCTCGCGGTGCTGCCGCGAGAGCGGGTCGGCGGCCTGGCCATCGAGCGCGCCCGTACCACGTTGGCTGAGCTGGGGGCGACGTCGGTCTTGGCGCGGATCGACGCGCCGCAACGGCTCACGAGCGGGCCGGTGCCGGGCCACTGATGCGGCGGGGGTGAACAGGTGGACGTGCTCTTCGACGGAGCGATTCACGCGCACTACGGCCAGTTCTACGTCGAGAGCAGCAACGAGGCGGGCAACGACGGCGATCCCATCGCGTGTTTTCGCGCTCAGGCCAACGGGATCTGCGGTGCTGCTGTCGCCGGGATGCTGTTCCTGATCACCGGCCTGCACACGGGTGACGTCGCCCTGCGGATCGAGCGGCACGACGCCGAGCCTCCGCTCGGGGACGAATGGGAGGACGTGGTCGAGGTGTCCCTCTTGCCCCGGTCGGACGAGGTCGCCCTGGTGCAGTGGGCGGCCGAGGCACGGTGGCGGCTCGAGCTGTCGGCCATCGACTACCGCGTCAGGTACTCCGCGACCGGCATGGACGAGGCCAACCGTACCGACACGACGCTGGACGGTGAGCCGCTGATCGACCGCCATCTCATGCAGGCCTGGCCGGCACAGCCGAAACCGGACCGGGTCCTGCGCCAGACGTCGGATCTCGCTGCGTACTGGCATACCGCCTGGCGCTGACGGGGCCCCACGGTCGGTCAGACCAGCCGGTACGACGCCACGACCGTCGCATCCGTCGCAACCGGTCCTTCCGCGACCCGGTCGGCGATCTCGCGCTGGAACTCGCCGAACGCCGCCACCGACTGCAGCGGGTTGGGCTCGCCGTCCACCAGCGCGACATGCAGGAACGTGATGCCGTCCTCGAGGCGGAACACCGCGTAGCGGATGCCCTCAGGCTTGGACTCCTCCAGCTCCGCGAAGACGTTCTCGACCAGGCGCTGGTTCTGCTCGGCGGCTTCCGGGCCGGTGGTCCGGTAACGCACGACCTTGGCGATGCTCATGAGGAGGACGGTAGCCGACCGCCTCGCGTCAGCCGGTCCGGGTCCAGATGACTCCCGTGTCGTCGGTGATCGTGTCCGAGTTCGCGTCGTAGGTGAACGAGATGAACACGCGGTGCCGGACCACGTTGCCGCTCGGCAGGCAGCTGAGCGTCACCGGTACGCCGAGGAAGTCACCGTCGGCGGTGCCCGCCCCGACCACCTGTGCAGGTGCTCCACCGCACACCGTCGCGGCATCGTCGAACTCCCGGACGGCGTAGTGGCCGGCCCCGCCACCTTTGATGGACAACGACAGGTTGCTCCCGTCGTGGTCGATGGCCGACCAGCTGCCGAGGAAACCAGTGCCTGCCGATGCCGCCACCGACGTGGCGACGCCGAGCGCGAACGATGCGCACGCGGCTGCGGTCAGCGTCCGACGCGCGGCCGGTGTGCCAATGATCGCCTTGATCCTGTTCGAATGCATGCTGCTCCTCCTGTGGGACGCATCATGGTGCGCACCTGTCAATGTGCAGTCACTCAGCAGGCGCGAATGGTTTACCAGCGCTGCATCACGGCGATCACGAGTGTCCGAGTGCTGCGCATTTGTTCGTATTCGGCGGAGCGAACTATCCGGGAGCCGAAGCTCGGGGCGGCTCCCACCCGCTGGTCGCGATCGGGCCCGAATCGGCTGACCGCAGAATGAAGGAGTGGAGCTCTCCCGGCGCCGGCTGCTCGTGCTCGGTGCGGCGTCCCTGGTCGCAGGCTGCACGTCGGACCAGCCCTCGTCGCGCGCCGACGCGACGGGGGCCCCGAGCCCGACTCGGAGCGGCACCCCGACGTCGAGCCGGAGCGAGGCCGCCCTCCCACGGGTCCGCCGCTGGGACCCCGACAAGAACGAGCTGGTGCCGGCGGCCAAGATCTCCGCGGTCCGGGCCATCGAGAAGTCCGGCGACCGTGCGGCCTCGGTGGTGCGCGTGATCGACGCGCAGTACGGCGGGCTGCTCCCAGGCTCCGCGAGCGTCCTTGTGGTCTGCCGCTCCTGGGCCCGTGACGCCGGCGGCGAGATCCATGGGGGCGGCGCGACGTACGACGTGCGGCTGGTCCACTCCGGCTCAGGCTGGCAGATGACCGCCGTCCACCCGTCCCACCCGGGGCCGCCCGCTCCGCACCTGTCCCGCGCGGCCGGACGCGTTCTCGCCGACCGACGTATCGAGCTGCCGCCGGCTGCACATGCCGACGTGCGTTCCGGCCAGGTGCACGACAGCGTGCTCCTCGCGATGCTGACGCTCGCGAGGACCTATCGGATCGGGGTCAGCGTGGTCCGATCCGGCCACCCGACGTACGTGTTCGGCACCAACCGGCTCAGTGACCATCCGCGTGGCCGCGCCTTCGACACCTGGCGGATCGACGGCCATCCGGTGGTCGACGCCAGGACCCCCAGGCGGCTCGTCATGGGGTATATGGAAGCTGCGGCCGCGGCAGGGTCCTACAACGTCGGCGGTCCCTACCTGCTCGGCTCCGCGCCGCAGTTCTTCAGCGACGACACGCACCACGACCACGTCCACGCCGGCTTCTCGACCTGATCCGACCTCGCGCGTCGTGTCAACCGAACAGGGTCCGCCGCGACCTACCCCACGGAAGCCGCCGTCCGTGCGGCTGTGGGAGGGGCACCGTGCGGCGGATCTTGGTGGGACTGGTGATCGGGGCGTTCGCAATAGCGTTGGGACCGGTGGCGACGGCCGACGCCTCGACGACGCATTCGCTGTCCGGGCGGTTCGCGCTGTACTGGCCGCTCCCGGCCAGCGAGCCCCGCAACGCCCCCTGCGACCCTGACACGCTGTGCGGGTCGGGATCGCTGGCCGACTTCGGGGCGGCGACGATCACCATCGCGAGCGACGACATCTTCGAGACCGACGGCTGCCTCGGCGTCGACCGGGTCGAGACGATCCACCTGCTCGACGGCAGCGGTGATCTGGTCCTCGACTCGACCGGGACCATCTGTTTCCCGGGCAGATCGGGAGACGCGCCGGACGGCCCGTCCTTCGGCAACCCGAGCAAGTGGACCTTCACGTCCACGGTCGACGGCGCCGACAGCACCGGGATCTTCGCCGGCGCGACTGGTTCGGGCACCGAGCAGTTCGGCTTCACCGGGGCGGTCGGACGGTGGACGTTGAGCGGTTCGGTCACCACGGGATAGCGGGAGACATCATCCTGGATCGCATGGCGGGTCCGCCGACCGAGGGGCGGGACGTGACGGTCTCGACCGTCGCGTCGGTCGGCGCGGCCGCCCGCCGGACGAAGGACACGGGGGCCGAGGAGGTGGCGGGCCACGACGCCATAGCCGCGTTGTTCGAGGCGCACTACGGCCGGCTGGTCCACCTGGCCCGGCACCTGCTCGACGAGCCGGCCTCGGCCGAGGATGTGGTGATGGACGCGTTTGCTTCGCTGACCCGGCGCTGGCATGACGTTCGCGACCGCGACGCGGCGTTGGGCTACCTGCGCTCCTCCGTCGTGTTCGGCAGCCGCACCAAGCTGCGCAGGCGGATCGTGGCGCGCCGGCACCAGGCCGACGAGGCGCTGCCCACCACCGCTGCCGCGGCCGACCAGCTGGTGCTCGACCGTCTCGAGCTCGCCGAGGTCGCTGCGGCGGTGCACGAGCTCCCTACCCGGCAGCGGCAGGCCGTCGTGCTGCGCTATTACGAGGAGCTCAGCGTCGCGCAGGTCGCCGATCTGCTCGGCTGCAGCACCGGCTCGGTGAAGACCCACACGTCACGCGGCCTGGCGCGCCTGGCCTCGACCCTCGGCGGGACCCGATGAGCGGGCCGACCGAAACTGCGCTCGCCGAGCTCGTCGGCGTTGCGCTGCGCGACCAGGACGCGCGTGACCCGGTCGACGTCGCGGCCGGGAGGCGCCTGCTGCGTGAGATGACTACGCCGCGGCGCGCGCGTCGCGGCCGGCGTTGGCTCCCGGTGCTCGCCGCCGTGGTCGTCGCGGCGCTGGCCGTGCTCGTCGTCATCACCACCCTGCCGACCCATCGCAGCGCCGCACCGGCGGAGCCGACCTTGTCCTCCGGCCTCCCGGTGGGAACGCTCGCCGGCAGCGTCATGCACCAGCATGAGCCAACCGTCGTCTTTCGCGCGCACGTCTCGCTGGAGGTGCGCAGCGACGGACGCGGTGTGCTGACCTTCCCCCTGACCGATGTGTCGGTGCCGATCAACGTGCGGTACGTCGGGGACCAGCGGGGCCGGGTCTCGCTGTGGTCGGACAGTCCGTACTGCTCGGGCAAGCCCGAGCTCGTCATCGGGTTCAGCGTCCACGAGCCGGACGGTGGCAAGAGCAATACGTCTGTTGTCCTCGATCACGTCACCGCCGGGGGTTGCAGCCTCAGCCCGCGAGACGCCGGCGAGCTGACCGGGGCCAGGCTGACCCTGCAGCCCTGAGGGCGGGGACGGTTTGAGTAACCGCTACTCATGACCGAGGCCGGGCCTGCGAGCAGCGTCGACGCATGACGACAGCCACGCTTGCCCGGCCGGTCCTGCATCGAGGTGCGGGATCACACGCGACCGACCGGGACAGACCTGGCTCGTTGCGGCAGCTGCGTAGCGCGAGCGTCAGGTCTCCGACGCAGCCCTCATGCCCAGCTCGAGCTGACGCACCGCGTCTCGCAGTGGCCAGACCAGGACCTCGCGGGCCCCGGCCTCGGCATACGCCGCGAGCGCCTCGGCGCAGTGCTGCGCTCCTCCGATCGGCAGGTGCGCGAGCAGGGCCGGGTCGCGCTGGAGCGTGGGGGCGAGGACGCCTTTGACCAGTTGCTCCGCCTCGCGGCGGTTCTCGGTCACGTACAGCCAGGTCGTGGCGATGGCGTCCGGGAACGTCTGCGGTGACCGGCCGGCCGCGAGCAGGTGGCCGTCGAGGCGGGCGCGTGCCTCGGCGTACTGCTGCGGAGTCGCGTTGTACGCCGACGCGAACCAGCCGTAGGTCTCGGCGGCCATCGCCGCCAGCCGCCTGTCCGAGCCCCAGCTGCCGAACCACACCTCGGGTGGCGGGTCGGCGAGCGGCGCGATCCCTCCGTCCAGACCGTAGAAGGTGCCGACCCTGGCCGGCTCACCGCGCACCAG
>JAVEDG010000344.1 GCA_030841245.1 Actinomycetota bacterium | reverse complement strand
CCGGTCCACCAGGTCGACGACCGCCTCCACCCGGTGCTCGACCATGACCGCGGTGGACCCGGTGGCGTCGAGCACCCCGGCCAGGGCCGCGCGGACGAGTGCCGCGCCCTGCGGGTCGAGGTTGGCGGTCACCTCGTCGAGCAGCAGCACGCCGGGGCGCATGGCGAGCACGCCGGCGACGACCAGTCGCTGCTGCTCGCCGCCGGAGCACCGGGACGTGTCGGCATCCCGCCCGGCCGTGAACCCGACCGCGGCCAACGCCTCGTCGACCCGCGGCCAGATCTGGTCGGCCGGGACGCCGCGGTTCTCCAGCCCGAATGCCACGTCGTCACCGGCCCGGCTCATCACCAGTCCCGACTCGGGGTCCTGCAGCACGAGTCCGGCCCGGTCGCGCACATCGGCGGCGAGCCGGCCGTCGATGAGCAGCCGGCCCTCGGCCTCTCCGGACTGGCCCGGCGCGAGCAGGCCCGCGATGGCGCTGAGCACCGTGGACTTGCCCGAACCGGACGGCCCGAGCAGCAGGACCCGCTCGCCCGGCGCGACGTCCAGGTCCAGGCCGCGCACGGCCCAGGCCCGGCGCCCGGCGTGCCGCCAGCCCCAGCCCTGCAGCCGCACGGCCGCCGGCCGCTGTCCGGTCAGACGGCCGCCTGCTCCCGGCCGGAGGGGAACGGCGCGAGCACCCCGGTCCTGGCCAGAGCGCGCACCAGCAGCCAGGACCCGAAGCCGGCCACCACAGCCGAGCTAGCGGTCACCAGCAGCGCGTAGACGAGCTGGTCGCGGCCGGACCACGACGGGTAGTAGAAGACGAGGTCGAGCAGGGCCGCAGCGGCGCCGGCGACTGCTCCGGCCAGGATCGCGACCGTCATCCCCCAGACCCGGTAGCCGAGAAACGCGAAGACCAGCTCGGGGGCGGCCCCCTCGAGCAACCCGTAGGCGATCACGCTCAGCCCCCACGCCGTGCCGAGCAGCGCGGAGACGATCGCGGCGACGAGCTCGGTGTAGAGCGCGGCTCCCGGCTTGCGGATGACGAGTGCGCCGAGTACGCCGGGCAGCAACCACACGCCGTACATGAACCCCTGAGCGGGCGGGAAGCCCGCGAACGCCGCCGAGGTGCTGTTCCAGAGCTGGTCCCATGCCCAGAAGACGACGCCGAAGGCGACCGCGATGGCCGAGGCCACCACGATGTCCACGGTGCGCCACCGGGCCGGCACGCTCGCCGCGGCCGGCTGACCTGGTGAGGTGGTCGTGCTCCCGATCGTCATGGTCACTCCTGTCCGAGCGGACGGAGGCGACGCCCTGCCGAGTGCCGGGCGGCGCACGTGGAGATCACGCGCGCTGTGGGCCTGGCGATAACCGACTCCCTGCGCTGGCATTACCCAGATCAGGTTCGAGGGTCTGCGGGAGGGTCCCGCACTCTCAGCGCTGCAGCGCTCCCCTGTGGCTTGTAGTTGTCGCTGCCAACGTAGCACCGGCCGGCGTGGTCGGGTCGAGGCGCAGACTGATGGCTGACCCAGCAACACAAACGTGACTCCAGAGGCTGATGGGACAGCACACGCCGCCACAGTTGTCACGCCCGTCACGGTTGTGTTGCACAGTCAGATGAGGCCCATCGGCCGACCAGCAACGGCGGGTCAGCACGCAACGGCGGGCCTGCCCCGCCCGCCGTCGTCCTGGCCGCCCTGACACCAGCCGCTCACGGTCGCGATGGCTCGCCGGGCAATTACGCTATGTTCTCCATCGACTAACAGGGCAATAGGAGGTCATGGTGGAGAACCCGCGCGAGCCTCTGGTGGTAGCCGTCGTCGGTGCCGGCGCGGCGGGCACCTTGACCGCGGCCGCGCTGACGGACCTGGCGACCGACCGTGGCCGGGCGCTGCGCATCCTGTTGATCGACCCCGCCGTAGAAGCCGGGCGGGGCGTCGCCTACTCGACCTCGGACGCCCGGCACCTGCTCAACGTGGCCGCTGCGGGTATGAGCGCGCACCCGGACCAGCCGGACCACTTCCTGGACTGGCTCGCGGCCGAGGGCATCCCCGCACGCCCTGGCGACTACGTCGCGCGATGTCACTACGGCCGCTACCTGGCCGCCGTGCTCGACGCGGCGCTCCTTCGCGCGCCGGACGTGGTGCTGCAGCGGGTGCCGGACCGGGTGGTGGGGGTCGGCGACGTCTCACTACGCCAGGTCGGGCTGACCTTGCGGGGAGGAGCCGAGATCGCGGCGGACGCCGTCGTGCTGGCGATGGGCCTCTTCCCCCCCGGCACGGACTGGGCGCCCGAACACATGCGGGAGTCGCGCCGGTTCGTCGCCGACCCGTGGGCTCCTGGAGCGCTGGACGAGGTCCGCGCTGATGCGCGACGCGACGTACTGCTGGTCGGCACCGGCCTGACCATGGTCGATGTCGCCCTCACCCTGGCCGGTCCCGCACGGACCCTGCACGCGGTGTCCCGCCGCGGGCTGCTGCCGCGGCCGCACGTCCTCGACCCCGAGCCGGCGGTGCCACCGCCCGAGCCGGCAGACCCGAGCCTGGACGGCCTGCGCGTCGCCGTACGTGCGCATGTCAGAGCCGTGCAACGGGCGTACGGCGACTGGCGCCCCGGCGTGGACGGCTTCCGACCGCACGTCGCCCGACTCTGGCAGGGGCTGACGGCCGGCGACCGGGCGCGTTTCCTGCTGGAGGACGCGGCGGTGTGGGACGCGCACCGGCACCGGATGGCACCTGCCAGCAGCAGGGCGTTGAACCGGCTCCGCGCGGCCGCTCGGTTGCGTGTCGAGGCGGGCGAGGTTCGAGATGCGTACGCCGACCGCGACGGATTGCGCGTGACGATGCGCGATGGCACGCAGCGGCGCGTCGGTTGGGTGGTCAACTGCACCGGCCCGCTCGCAGATTTGCGTCGCGTCGGTGACCCGTTGATCGACGCACTGCTGGACCGAGGTGTCGTGCGGCCGGGCCCGGTCGGTCTCGGGCTGCTCACCGACGAGGGCAGGGTGCGTTCGTCGGGGGACACCGCCGCTCCCATCTGGACGCTGGGTGCGCTGCGCCGGGGTGAGCTGTGGGAGTCCACGGCGATGCCGGAGATCCGTGCCCAGGCCGTCGACGTCGCGAGCCGGCTCCTCTCGCAGACGTCGCCGCCCCCGCGACGTCCCCGCCCGACCGACGTGATGGGTCTGCCGCTCTCGACGACACCTGAGGCCGCCGGGGTCTTCAACGACGGGCTCGAGAAGGTGATGCTCGTCCAGTCGGGCGCCGAGGAGTCCTTCAGATGGGCGGCCGAGCTGGACCCCGGGTTCGCCCTCGCGCACGCCGCGCTCGCGCTGCTCGGGCACGAGGCGGGGGCCGACGTCGACGTCGAGCACGAGCTGTCCGCGGCACTGCAGGCCGCCTCATCCACGGCCGACGACAGGGAGCGCAGCTTCGTCGACGTGCTTCGTGCTCGGGTGCGGGACTGCCGCGGCGAGGGCGCGAAGGCGCTGTTGCGACATGTGGCCGCTAACCCGAGAGACGCGCTCGCCGTCGGCGCGGCGGTCCCGACGATCGCGTTCTCCGGAGCGACCGACGTGCAGCGGGAGGTCTGGCACCTGGTGGAAGGGCTTGCACCGGCGTACGGCCCGCACTGGTGGTACGCCGGGTTGCTCGCGTTCGTGCGCCTGGACCAGGGCCGCTACGACGAAGCGGCAGGTCTTGCCGACCTGGCCCTGGACGTCGCGCCCTCGAGCGGGCACGCGGTGCACGCTCGGACCCATGTCTATTACGAGACGGGGCAGCACTGGCAGGGCCTGCGCTGGCTGGACCCCTGGATCTCCGTCTGCGGTCGACAGGCGTCGCACCGGGCTCACTTCGCCTGGCACGCCGCGCTGCACGAGCTCTCGACGGGTGATCTCGAGGCGATGCGGCGCCGCTACGTCACGCAGCTCGCCCCGCCGCTGGTGACCGGGATGCGCTCGCTGGTCGACTCGGCGTCCCTGCTGTGGCGCGCCAGGGTGACCGGAGCATGGCCGGACAGCCTCCCGATCGAGGACGTCCTGGCCGCCGTGGACGAGGCCGTGCTGACCCGGCCGGAGTCGGCCTTCGTCGCCTTGCACTCGGCGGTGGCGCTCGCTGCAGCGGGCAATCTGGACGGTCTGGGGCGGCTCGGCGCGCACGTTCGGGCCAGTGCGGATCCGGCAATGCGTGATGTGATCGCACCAGTGTGTGCCGGCCTCGCCGATGTGGTGCGTTCGGACTGGGCGTCGGCCGCCGCACGGCTCCGGTCGGTCACGGCGGACCTGGTCCGCGTCGGCGGGAGCGCGGCGCAACGCGAGGTCGTCGAGGAGACGCTGCTGTTCGCGCTGGTCAACGGGGGTGAGGCAGAGGCGGCGGCCGCGTTGCTCGACGCGAGGCTGGACCGCCGGCCCTCGCCGCTGGACCGGAGCCGACGCATGCAGACCGGCCCCGTCACGAGCTGACCGCACCAGGAGGACTCGCCCGAGCCGGGTGGGCCGGACTGCTCGTCGACCGGTCCGTTTGCACTGTCCGGAATGGGCCATCGACGGCTGCTTTCGGACGATGGCGCGCTTTGTCGCCTCTGGCCACGAAGGACTAGCCCATTGCAGTGAGTGGCACCACCCGATGCATCATCCGACCGGACAGTGCACTGGCTCGAACGACGGATCTTGGTACCGAGGGCCTCTTCCACCGCCGTCGGGGAACCGAGGGCAACCCATCTGATCATGCAAGGCCGGCTCGCGGGGGTCGTCGGCTCTGCGAACTCTTATGGGGAGAACTCATGTTGCAGGCTCGCACGCTGTCCCGAGTTGGGCTGGTCGTGGCGGTCGCCGCCGCGCTGACGAGTGTCGGCGGGGCATCCGCCTTCGCCGCACCCAAGAAGCGCACACCGACGCCCGTCATCACCTCGAAGCCCGACGCCACGACCAAGACCCGAACAGCGACGTTCGAGTTCAGCGACTCCGCCGCGGGATCGATCTTCAGCTGTTCGCGTGACGGCGGTGCGTGGAGCTCGTGCACCAGCCCGGTCACCTACACCGGGCTGAGCGAGGCGCAGCACACCTTCGCTGTGCGCGCGACCGCTCCCGGGATGCGGCGCAGCGGCAACGCCACCGCCACGTGGGTGGTCGACGTCACCAACCCGGCGGCTCCGACGGTGTCTCAGCCCACGACGCCGACCAACCAGGCTGCCGTCTCGATCTCGTTCTCGAGCGCGTCGACGGACGTCGCCTCCTACCTGTGCTCGCTGGACGGCGGTGTCGCCGCGGCATGCACCAGTCCGGCCAGCGTCGACCCGCTCGTCGACGGCGCGCACACCTACACGGTTCAGGCCGTGGACCTCGTGGGTAACCTGAGCACCGCTACCTCGGTCAGCTGGGTCAGGGACACCACGACACCGACCCCGTTGGTGTCGGGCCCAGCGAGCGCCACCACTGACACCTCCGCGACGTTCGACTTCAGCTCCTCCGAGCCGGGTGTGACGTTCTCCTGCAGCCTCGACGGCGCTCTCGGCTCCGTCTGCGCGCCGGGCCAGCAGTACAGCTCGCTGGGCCTCGGTGCACACACCTTTGCCGTACAGGCGGCCGACAGCGCCGGCAACACGGCCACCTCGGCGACGTACTCGTGGACGGTCAATGCCACGCAGTCGGTCAGCCTCGGCTGGTCGGACGCCGGGACACTGCCCGCCTCGGACACCAACGTCACGGCCGCACACTTCGCGTTCGACCACTCCGGTGACACGACGCTGGTCTGCCGCCTCGACGGCGTCGACCTGGGCTCGTGCACCTCACCGGCCGACGTCAGTGGCCTGGCGGACGGCGACCACGTCTTCTCGGTCGTGGCCGACGAGGGGCTCGGCTCCGCCGTGACCCTGTCGCGCACCTGGACGGTCGACACCGTCGCGCCGGAGGCGCCGTACGTGGCCGGGCCGTCGGGCCTGGTCGCGACCGACGCGGCCGACCTCATGGTGCTGCCTGTGTCGCCGTCGACCGTGACCTGCTCCGCGGACTCCCTCGATGTCGCCTGCCCCGGACCCGTCTCGCTGACCGGCCTGGCGCAGGGTGGCCACAGCTTCCTCGCGGTTGCCACCGACACCGCGGGCAACACCGCGCAGACGGTCAAGTCGTGGTCCGTCGACACGGTCCGTCCGACCGCGTCGGTGCACCGGCCCTCCTCGCTCGTCGGGCCGGCCCGGGTCGACTTCAGCGAGAACGTCAAGGTCGGATCCGGCACCCTCTCGTTGCACACTGCGGCCGGTACGCTGCTGGCGGTCAAGGTCGCCTGCTCGGACGCAACGTCGAGCAAGGTGGCCTGCGGCAGCAACCAGGTCCGCAGCGCGACGCTGACGCCGAAGGCCCGCCTGGTGCCCGGTGAGCACTACCGAGTGCTCGTCGACCCCGCTGGTGGATCGTCGATCAATGACGTCGCCGGCAACGCGGCCGTGGCGAAGGTCGGCTCGTTCCGCGGACTCCGCAACCTGACCGAAGCGTCGCCGGCACTGGTCAACGCGTGGGGCACAGTGCAGTCGACCTCGGCGTACGGCAAGTCCTACGCCGTGGAGCGGCTGCACGGCGCCAGCGTGTCGTGGTCGTTCCGCGGGACCAACCTGACCTGGCTGACCGTCACCGGCAAGGCGTACGGTCGCGCCAAGCTGTACGTGGACGGCGTCAGGAAGATGTCCGTCAGCAACTACGCCTCGACGACTCACTTCAAGGTGGCGCGGACCGTCAGGGGCCTGAGCTCGGGCGCCCACACCGTGCGGATCCTCGCGCTGGGCCGCAAGGGCTCGACGCACGGCACCGACACCCGGGTGGCGGTCGACGCGTTCCGGGTCGGTGCGACGCTGTGGACGACGCCGACGCTGACGGGCGCCTTCGGGGGCGTCAAGGCGAGCGGTGCGTGGAACGGCCGCTACGTCCACACCGACCGTCGTGGCGCGTCCGTCAAGCTCATCTTCCGTGGCACCAGCGTCCGATGGGTGACCGA
>JAVEDG010000393.1 GCA_030841245.1 Actinomycetota bacterium | reverse complement strand
GGTTGTGGCCGCGCCGTACACGTCGCCCAGCGCACGATGACCGTGGAGAGCCTCCTCCAAGAGCGCTTGCGCACGCTCCTCTTCGCCCTCGACCAGAAGCTGGCTGGCGAGGTTTCCCTTCACGATGGCAGCACCACGAATGTCGCCGCTTGCCTCCGCGAGTCCGAGGGCTTCGCGGATGATGCCATCGGCGCCGTGTCGATCGGAGTCGAAGTACGTCCCCGCAAGGTGGGCAAGCGCGAGGATGAGCCAGCGGGTCTCCCCCAGGCGGCGCAGCAGCGTCGCCGCCTCCTCGAACTGTGCGCGCGCCTGCTCGACGTTCCCGCGGGCCTCGGCCATGTGCGCGGCGCCGAACACGGCCCGCGCGCGGGCCGCATCGGAGGCATGGCCACCGACTGCGAAGGCGCGCTCGTACCAGCGCGACCCCTCGAAGATCTGACCCCGGGTCCACCAGAAGCGCCAGACAGTACCCGCCAGTGTCAGAGCACGCTCGCCATCTCCACTCTCACACGCGTAGGCGAGCCCTTCACGGATGTTGTCTTGTTCGAGGGCGAGGCGTTCGAACCACAGCCGCTGTTCAGAGCCGGTGAGATTTGGTTCTGCCTCCTCGACGATCTCCAAGTAGAAGCTGAGGTGGAGCTCGCCAAGATGACGGCGCCGATCTCCATGACCGAGCATGTCTCTGGCGTACTCGCGGATGGTCTCGAGCATCCAGTAGCGAGCCCCGACCTCGGACTCACGCTTGCGTAGCAGGCTCTTGTCGAGGAGCGACTGGAGAGTGTCCGGGTCGGCACCCGCGACCTCCTCGGCGGCCTCGTAGCTGCAACCGCCGGAGAAGACAGAGAGGTGGGCGAAGAGCTCCTGCTCCGGGGCACTGAGGAGGTCGTAGGACCACTCGATCGTCGCTCGAAGCGTTTGCTGGCGCGGGTCGGCGCCGCGGTCTCCCTTGAGCAGGTCGAGCCGCCCCGAGAGCCGCTCGAGCAGCTGCTTCGGACTGAAGAGTGCGGTACGGGCAGCCGCGAGCTCGAGCGCCAGCGGAAGCTCGTCAAGGCGCCTGCAGAGGTCGACTACGGCCTCGCTCGGGACGAAGGAGGGATCGACGGCTCGGGCTCTGGCGACGAAGAGCGCCTCTGCATCTGGCGCTGAGAGCGGCGGCACGGGATAGGTCTGCTCGCCGGGGACCCGCAGACGCTCCCTGCTAGTGACGAGGATGCGGAGGTTGGGGCAAGCGGCGAGCAGATCTGCAAGCTTTGCGCCCGCGTCCACCAGGTGCTCGAAGTTGTCGAAGAGACAGAGCATCGCTTTGTCTCGGATGTGCTCGGCGAGTCCGTTCTTGGAGCCGACGACCTGCGCTGCGGTCTCGAGGACCAGCCTCGGATCGCGCAAGGGCGCAAGCGGCACCCACCACAACCCGTCGGGAAAGGAGTCGGAGACCTCAGCCGCAGCCTGAAGGGCGAGCCGGGTCTTCCCGGTGCCGCCGGGCCCGGTCAGGGTGAGCAGCCGCGTGTCCCCGGACGAAAGGAGGGACTGCACCTCGGCGAGCTCGCCATCGCGGCCCAGGAAGGGCGTGGCCGGGATGGGCAGGTTGGTTCGGTGGAGCGACCTGAGGGCTGGAAACGTCCCTCCTCCGAGCTGGAAGATCCGCTCAGGAGCGGCGAGGTCCTTGAGGCGGTGCTCCCCGAGATCCGCGAGCTCGAGCTCGACAAGCGCAGCGGTCGTGGCGGAGACGAGCACCTGCCCGCCCTGGCCGGCGGCGGCAATCCGCGCAGCGCGGTGCACATCCCGTCCTACGTAGCCCTCGTCGGTGAGAAGCGGTGTGCCTGTGTGGACTCCGATCCGAACCTTCACAGGCCCCGGGGCGAGCGCCTCAGTCATCTCCGCCGCAGCCGCCAGCGCACCGCCGGCGGTCGCAAAGGCGAAGAAGAAGGCGTCGCCTTGAGTGTCGATCTCGACGCCACGATGCGCGGCGCAGGCCTCTCGGATCACTCGGCGATGTTCGCCCAGCGCCCCGGTGTATCCAGTCGCGCCGAGCTCCTGCAGCAGGCGCGTCGAACCTTCGATGTCAGTGAACAAGAAGGTGACGGTCCCGGACGGGAGATCGCGGCGCACATGTGCATCATCCCCAAAGCCCGGGCCCGAGTCGACGCTGGTGTTGTGGTCCAGACCCGTCAGGTTGTCGGCTTGGCGTAGGCGGCGATGCCGGTGTCGAACATGACGCAGGGCTCGTCGCCCACCGTCCAGGCGTCATGCCCCGGAGCAAGCACGAACACGTCGCCGGCGCTGAGCGTCGTCTCGGAACCGTCGTCCGAGTGCACGGTCATCGTCCCGGATATGCAGATCCCCTTGTGGTGGGTCATGCACGAGTCGGTGCCGACGATCGGCTTGACGTCCTTGGACCATTGCCATCCCGGCTCGTAGGTCCCCCGTCCGAGCGTGAAGTCGCCGATGGTGATCACGTCCATGTGACCGTGGGCCTGGAAGGCTCGGGTCTCGTCGGGCTTGTCGATGTTGCGGGTGTCCAGGTGGCCCATGGCCGGCTCCTTCGCTGATGATGTCCCGACCTTGCACCTTCCTCGACTCCCACGCAAGATCGAGCTGATGCGAGAGGGTGGGCCGATGAGCGACTCCGATCGGCCGAGTGAGCAGCCCGACGAGCCGACGGTGCCGTACGAGACCGCGCCGGGTTCGCCTGGTCCGCCGTCGGGCTACCGGCCGCCGTCCGGTGCGCCGAGCTACCCGCCCTTGCCCTACCAGCAGCCCGGGTGGTCCCCACCGATCGGCAAGGTGCGCGGCACCGGGACGGGCATCCTGCTCTATGTCGTGACGTTCGGGATCTACGGCTACGTCTGGTGGTACCTCGTCCATGACGAGATGAAGCGGCACAAAGGGACCGGGCTCGGCGGGGGTCTGGCACTGCTCCTGACCTTCCTGGTCGGGATCGTGATGCCCTACCTCACCTCGGCCGAGGTCGGCGAGCTCTATGAGCGCCGCGGCCAGAAGAAGCCGGTGAGCGGGCTGACCGGCCTGTGGTACTTCCCGGGCGCGCTGATCCTGGTCGGCCCGATCGTCTGGTTCGTCAAGACCAACGAGGCGCTCAACGACTACTGGCGCTCGCTCGGAGCCACCTGACGGGCACGATCCAGGTCGCTGCCGGGGCTGTCAGTGGGCAGGGCGAGACCCGCGTCAACGACTCGGGTATCGCATGACGCGGGTCCTGCGGTGGAACGTAGGGCGGGCCGGCGCCACGGACTGTGTCGGCGACGACGGTTCTCGGCAAAAACTCAGCTGATGACCTGGTCGGTGCCGGAGACGAAGTGCAGCAGCGGCAGCGCGACCTCGTCGCGCAGCCGCGAGGCCCAGTCCCGGTGCAGGCCCGCCTCGATCAGGTGTGGCGGGGTGACGACCATGATCTCGTCGATGTCGTAGCGCTTCGCTGCCTCGACGGTGGCCGGGACGGGGTCAGATCCGGTGACCAGGCCTTCGGCCTCGAGTCCGGCGCCCCGGAGCAGCTCGAGCGAGGCGTTGACGTCATGCATCGCCGTACGCTCCGCCTCTTCCGGTGACTGGTCGTCGTCCTCCACGGCCTCGCGCAGCCGGCCGAGCGCCACGTCGTCGAGGGCTTCGATGAGGCGGTTGTGCCCCGCGTCAGCGGGGACGAGCAGCTCGACGCGCACGTCGTCGGTGCCGTGCAGCTGCGCGATGCGCGTCACGTCATGCTCGACGAGGGTGTCCTCGGTCAGCAGCAGGATGGTGTACACGCCCACGCCCTCTCAGCTCGGTGGGGCCAGGATCTCGGCCAGGTCGAAGCGTACGGGGCGGTCCAGCTGCTCGTAGGTGCAGGACTGCGGTTCCCGGTCCGTGCGCCAGCGTCGGAACTGCGCGGTGTGCCGGAACCGGGTGCCCTCCATGTGGTCGTAGGCCACCTCGACGACGAGATCCGGGCGCAGCGGCACCCACGACAGGTCCTTCTTGGCGTTCCAGCGGCTGACAGCTCCGGGCAGGCGCTTCTTCTCATGCGCCTCGGCCTCGGCCCACGCCGCCCAGGGGTGGCCGGTCACGTCCTCCACGGCGTACGGCGCGAGCTCGTCGACCAGCTCGGCGCGGCGCTTCATCGGGAACGACGCGGAGACGCCGACGTGCTGCAGGTGGCCGTCCTCGGAGTAGAGGCCGAGCAGCAGCGAGCCGACGACGCCACCGGACTTGTGCCACCGGTAGCCGGCGACCACGCAGTCGGCGGTCCGCTCGTGCTTGATCTTGGCCATCTCGCGCACGTCGGGCCGGTAGGGAGAGTCCAGCTTCTTCGCGACCAGCCCGTCCAGGCCCGCGCCCTCGAAGACCTCGAACCAGCGGGAGGCGACCTCGATGTCATCGGTCGCAGGGGTGCAGTAGACAGGGTGCTTCGCGTGGGCGAGCACCTCGACGAGCCGCTCGCGCCGGCTCCGGAAGGGCTCGTCCATCAAGGATTCGTCGTCCACCGCGAGCAGGTCGAACCCGACGAAGGAGGCCGGCGTCTCCGCCGCGAGCTTGTCGACGCGGGACTTGGCCGGGTGGATCCGTTGCAGGAGGGCCTCGAAGTCGAGCTGGTCGCCGGTGGCGATGACGATCTCGCCGTCGACGACACAACGCTGGGGCAGGCTGGCCAGCAGGGCTTCGACGACCTCGGGGAAGTAGCGGGTCAGCGGTCGCTCGCCGCGGCTGCTGAGCTCGACCTCGTCACCGTCGCGGAACGCGATGCAGCGGAAGCCGTCCCACTTGGGCTCGTAGAGGTAGTCGCCGGCCGGGATGGTCTTGACCGACTTGGCCAGCATCGGGCCGATCGGAGGGGAGACGGGGAGTCGCATGGGGCCATTCTTGCGGGCGCTGTTCCGGGCCTTGGATTGCACCGTTCGGTGGCATTGTCACCGTGCGTCATCGCGGTAGAGCGGGCGGTTGAAGAACGGGCTAGTCCCTTCGGTCAGAGGTGCTGGTCGCCCGGGTGATTCGCGCTGCAACTGGGTCACAAATCGGGCCGGATGAGCGAGATTCGCCTCAGGTGACGTGTTGATCCAGCGGGCGGTACCTGGTCGCCAATGCCCGCTGGGGAGCGAATGGCGAAACCGACACCGCCCGCAACACACTTCCCTGGGGGGGAACCCGGTGTCTCGTAGCGCCCGCCATGCCCGTCCGTCCAAGCCCGTCGCCGTAGGCGCCATCAGCGCACTGCCGAAGCGTTGGGTCGCACTCGCCGTGGCCTTTGCCATCGCTGTGCTGTACGTGCCGGCTGCCACCCTGACCGGCGCGATCGCGTCCGTGAACGACGTCACCTACCTGGTGACGTTCGACGCGGCAGCGACCTCGACCGACGAGGCCGCCGCGATCGCCGCCGCGGGCGCGACCGACGTCGACTCGATCCCGCAGCTGCACATGCACACCGTGTCGGTGCCGGGGGACAATGAGACGGCAGTCGTCGACGCGCTGAATGCGTCGAGCGCGGTGGCGTCGGTGGCGGCCGACCACACTCGTGTCGCCGAAGGGACACCGGACGACACGGCGTACGGCGACCAGTGGGCGCTGCCGAAGATCGGCTGGGACAACGCGTACGGGACGGTCGACATCCCAGGGACGGCGAAGGTGGCCGTGCTGGACACAGGCATCGACGCGAGCAACCAGGACCTGTCCTCGAACGTTGTGGCTGGCACGTCCGTGCTCGACCCGACGTCGGACGGGACGACCGACCCCAACGGTCACGGCACCACGATGGCGGGCATCATCGCCGCCTCGACCAACAACGGCCAGGACGTGGCTGGCGTTGCGTACTCGGGCGTGAAGGTGCAGCCGGTGACCGTCCTCGGTGCGGACGGCACAGGTCAGGACAGCGACATCATCGCCGGGGTCGTGTGGGCGGCCGACCACGGCGCCGACGTCATCCTGATGTCCTTCTCCAACCCGGGCTACTCGCCGGCTCTGCAGTCGGCGATCGACTACGCCTGGTCGCATGGAGCAGTCGTTGTCGCGGCGACCGGCAACGACGGCTCAGCGACAGCCCACTTCCCGGCCGGAGACCGTGGCGTCGTCGGTGTCTCGAACACGCAGCAGGACGATTCGCTGAATCCCTCGTCGAACTACGGCGACGACACCTTCCTAGGTGCGCCGGGCACCGACATCGTGACGACAGCAGCTGGCGGGGGAACCACCTCTGTGACCGGTACCTCGGCGTCGGCCGCGATCGTCGCCGGCACCGCGGCGCTGCTCAAGGCAGCCGACTCGTCTGCGTCCAACGGCGTCATCGTGGGCCGCCTTGCCCGCAACGCGGACCCTGCTGGCACGGCTGCCCAGACCGGCAACGGCCGGGTCAACTTGTCCCGCGCCTTGACGGACACCGCGACCGACGCGGTCAAGCCCGCGGGGGCGGCGCCCGTCGGCAGCGGTGGCCCGCTCGTCGGTCCTTATGTGATCGCGGCCGTCAAGGGCGATCTCGAGGGTCA
>JAVEDG010000321.1 GCA_030841245.1 Actinomycetota bacterium | reverse complement strand
CGATCTTGAGGCAGGCTGCGCAAGGACGACGACGGGCCGCTGGGTCGGCCGGGGAGGAATGAGCAATGAGCCGTCAGGTGGTCACCGGACCCGACCTGCCGCCCTCGATCGGGCCGTACTCGCACGCCGTGCGCGCCAACGGCTTCGTGTTCGTGTCCGGGCAGCCCGGCATCGACCCGGCGACGGGCATCGCGGGTGAGTCGTTCGGCGAGCAGGCCCGCCAGGCGTTCACCAACCTGGCCTCCGTGCTCCGGGCCGCGGGCAGCAGCCCCCAGCTGGTCGTGAGCACGACGGTCCTCGTCGTCGACGTCGCGTACTTCGCCGACCTCAACGACCTCTTCGCCGAGTTCTTCCCCAGCGAGCCGCCGACCCGGATGGTCATGCAGGTACCGCTGCCACGCGACCTGCTGATCTCCATCGGCTGCACGGCCGTCGAGGCAGCCGCACAGACCTAGTCAGCGCGCAAGGCCTGACCGGTAGGCCGTGACGACGGCCTGCACGCGGTCGCGCGCGCCCAGCTTGGTGAGGACGCGGGCGACGTGGGTCTTCACCGTCGCCTCGGACAGGAAAAGCTCGGCCGCGATCTCGCGGTTGGACCGACCGTCGGCGACCAGGGACAGGACCTCGGTCTCGCGAGGGGTGAGGCGACCGACCGCTGCGACGGCCACGGGGTCCGGCCGCCCGGAGGCTACCTGCCGAACCAGCCGGGTCGTCACCGTCGGGGCGAGGATCGACTCGCCGGCGGCGACGACGCGGATCGCCGAGACGAGCTGGTCGGCGGGTGCGTCCTTGAGCAGGTACCCGCTGGCACCGGCCTCGAGCGCGGCGTAGACGTAGTCGTCGTCGTCGAACGTCGTGAGCACGAGCACCCGGCTGTCGCACCCGGGGTCAGCAGTCAGCTGCGCGGTCGCGGCGACCCCGTCGAGCAACGGCATCCGGATGTCCATCAGCACGACGTCCGGACGCAGTGCCCGCGTGAGCGCCACGGCCCTGCGGCCGTCCGGCGCGTCGCCGACGACGGTGATCCCGGGCTCGCTCGCGAGGATCAGCGAGAAACCGGTCCGCACCAGCTCCTGGTCGTCGGCGATCAGCACCCGGATCGCAGCGGGCGGCCCGTCGTCCGGCGGTCCCCCCGCCTCGTCGGTCGGGCCAACGCCCGTGTCGCTCGGGCCCACCCCTGCGCCGGTCACGTCCATCGCACCGGCAGCCGTGCCGCGACCCGGTGGCCTCCACCGGGCCGCGGTCCCCACTCCAGACTTCCGCCGTGCGCGGTCACACGCTCGCGCATGCCGGTCAAGCCACGACCACCGGTCGAGCCGTCCCCGCCCGTCGACGCACCGCCTGTGCTGTCTTCCGGGCCGTCGTCGACGACACAGACCTCCAGCCACTCGTCGGACCAGCGCAGCGTGACGCTCACCGTCGCCCGGCTGGCGTGACGGAGCACGTTGGTCAACGCCTCCTGCACGATGCGGTACGCCGTGAGCGAGACGAGAGGGTCCAGCCGACCCTGGGTCCCCTCCTGCACCAACGTGACGCTCGGTCCCGAGCCGGCGACCAGCTCGAGCAGGTCGGGCAGGTCGCCGACCCCCGGCCCGGTGCCGCCGTCGTTGCGCTGCTGCTCGTCGCGGAGCAGACCGAGCAGCCGGCGCATCTCGACCAGCGCGCCGCGGCCGGCCGACTCGATGTCGACCAGCGCCTTGGCGACGACGGGCTCGCGCTGCCCCAGAACGCGTTGCGCTCCCTGCGCCTGGACCACGACGACGCTCACACTGTGGGTCACGACGTCGTGCAGCTCGCGCGCCAGGTGCGCCCGCTCGGCGACCACAGCGAGGCGGGCGAGCTCGTCCTGGTCGGCCTCGAGCCGGTGAAGCAGCTCGCCGGCCCGGTCGGCCTTGCGCCGCTGGGCTCGCACCGCCCGACCGACGCCCCAGAGGATGACCGGGATCACCAGGTCGCTCGCCATCCCTGCGGCCGAGCCGTAGTCGACGCTGTTGACGTCGTGGGCCACGACACCGGCGGCCAAGGTGATACCGCCTAGCAAGGCGCCGGCGATCTCGCAATCGGCCGCGACCGTGAACGCCGCGAGCATGACCGCAAGGAACAACGCAAAGTTGGACGGCGGCTCGTCGCTGAGGCCCTGTATGGCGACCGCACACGCCAGGACCAACGTCGAGACGAACGGCCGGGCACGGCGCACACCGAGCGCGAGGATCCCGAGCAGGCTGAAGCGGACCCACAACTCGGTCCCGGACGGCAGCTGGGCCTGCGCGAGCGCCGCCAGCGCGACCGCGAGCAGCACGTCGAGCATGGAGGGAAGCCGTCGCGGGTCGGCCTCGACGTACTCACGCGCCCGTGCCACCACCCCGCTCACGACGGCGACGGTACTGCGTCGCACGGGTCGGCGGCATCACCTGGCGGGATGACGCGCTGTCCACCTGTACAGGTAGAGCTGTCCTCCTTTGCGGGTACTGCCGCGGTGCGAAGATGCCGTCACGGACGGACGCGGCGCCATGGCCCGGACGCGCAGTCTGGGCGGTGTGGAGAGCGACCGGCTCTCCGGCCCTGGAGGGAACCCGATGGACATCGTCTTTCTCGTGCTCGCACTCGTGGCTGCACTGTTCCTGCCTCGCCCCAAGGCGTTGGTGGCAACGGTCGTCGTCTGGGCGGTGGCCCTGGCCATGGTCGGATGGGGCCCGGCCCACAGTGACGGCGTGCACACCTCGACCCTGGGCTTCTGGGTGCCGTGGGCGGTCGTGCTCGTGATCGGTGTCGCGCTGGTCCTCGGTGTCTCGCTGGTCCGCGAACGTCGTGCGACGCCGTCGCGCTCCTGAGCTGATCCCGCCGGAGGACGGTCAGCGCTCGGTGAGAGCGGCGTAGACGCGGTCGGCCTGAGCCGCCGCGTCACCGTCGGTGGTGTCGACGACCAGGTCCGCCAGGTCGCGGTAGTGCGGCTCCCGGCCGTCGAAGAGCGCCCGGAGCGCTGCGGCGGGGTCGGGCTGCAACCAGGGTCGCCCGGCTCCGTCGCCGACACGCTCGACCAACACGTCGACCGGCGTGTGCAGGTAGACGACCAGGCCGTCGGCGTCTCGCAGCCGGTCCCGGTCGGCGGCCACCTCGACCACCCCGCCGGCGACGCCGGCGATGAGCGGCGGGTCACTGGCGAGGACATGGGCCAGCGCCTTGGACTCGGCGTCGCGCAGGGCCGCGACACCGCGGGCGCTGTGCAGCTCCTTGGTCGGCTGGCCGGCGATCGAGGCGACGATCTCGTCGTTGTCCCGGTAGGGCCAGCCGGTCCGCGCGGACAGCGCCGAGCCGACGGACGTCTTGCCGGCTCCCATCATCCCGAGCAGCAGCACCCGCCGCGGCCGCGGGCTCACCTGATGGAGGTCTGCACGAACGGCGGCCGCACGACCCGGAACCGCGACGGCCGGCCGCGCAGGTCGACCGACACCTCGTC
>JAVEDG010000298.1 GCA_030841245.1 Actinomycetota bacterium | reverse complement strand
TGCGGGGGGCGGACGCGCCACACAACGCGGAGGTGACCCGGCGGTTCCTGGCGGGCGAGGCCGGACCGGTGCGCGACGCCGTACTGCTCAACGCCGCGGCTGCACTCGTGGCCCTCGACATGACCGACGCCCCGCTGGCAGAGCAGCTGGCGGCGGGGATCCAGCGCGCCGCCGCCGCCCTCGACGACGGCGCCGCCGAGCAGGCCCTGGCGCGCTGGGTGGCCACCAGCCAGGACCTCGCCCCGCGCTGAGCCTCAAGATCACTTCGCCAGCAGCTGAGCCTCAAGATCAACTGACTGAGGCACACAAGCGGTGCAGGAGAGGCGGGCGGGACTGGAGTCCGGCCCCATGAGCCTGCTGTGGCCCCAATTGTGTTGCTGCATCAGTTGATCTTGAGCAGTCTCGCGCCGGCGGTCAGCGTCGGAGCAGGGTCAGTCGGCATCCTCGACGCCGAGCGAGAAGGCCGACTCCAGGTCGTGCTTGGAGTAGGTCCGGAACGCGATGTGGGTCTCGGTGCTGCGCACCCCACTGATCTTGCTGAGCCGGTCTGCGATCACGTCGGCCAGCTCCTCGTGCTCGCGCACGCGCACCATGGCGATCAGGTCGGCGCCGCCGGTCACCGAGTAGACCTCGCTCACGCCGTCGAGGTCGGTGATCGCCTCGGCGACCTCGGGGATGCGGTCTGCCTCCACGTGGACCAGGACGATGGCGGTGATCACGGGCCCTCCTCGGCGTACCTGGACGGCGTGAGCCTAGTCGAGGCAAGGCCGGGCCCCACGTGCGAGGCGTGAACGGGGACGGACCGGGTAGAGCCCTGCCACTTGTCAGCCGCGCGCCGCCCACCCGTTCGGGTGATCCGCGTCCCGAGGAGGCTCTCGTGCTCCTGTCGAAACGCCGTCTCACCGCCGTCGCCATGGTCGTCCCGGCCGCCGCAGTTCTGGCCGCGGGCATGGTTGCCCAACCGGCCGGAGCCGCCGGCGGCGCGACGTCAGCCCCCGGCGCGCCGGGCACCCTGTCGACCTGGGCGGAGGGCGACAAGGACGGCTTCGGTACGGCGCGGGGCACGACCAGCAAGGTCTGGTACACCCTCAATGACGGCGAGCTGACCGACGTCTACTTCCCGCGCATCGACACGCCGAGCATCCGAGACAGCCAGTTCGTCGTCACCGACGGCACGACCTTCACCGACCGTGAGGACCGCGACTCGGCGCACCAGGTGCAGCTGCTCGACAACCGCAGCCTGACCTACCGCTACGTCAACACCGCCAGGTCCGGCAAGTGGCGCATCACGAAGACCTTCGTGACGGACCCGGCCCGGTCCACCGTGCTCGAGCAGGTGCACTTCGAGTCGTTGACCGGCACGCCGTACCAGCTCTACCTGCTGCACGACCCGGCACTGTCGATGACCGGCAACGACGACACGGGCACCAGCACCGACGCCGGCGCCCTGCTCTCGTCGGACTCGAGCAACGCCACTGCGGTCGTCACGAGCCCCGCGATGTCGAAGACGTCCAGCGGCTACCTAGGCACCTCCGACGGGTGGACCGACCTGTCGAGCGACCACACGATGGACTGGCACTACACCGCACCGACGCCCGGCAACGTGGTGCAGACCGGCCGGGTCAAGCTCGACGGGGTCGGCCAGCAGGACGCGACCGTGGCGATCGGCTTCGGCTCGACGCGAGACAGCGCGCTCAGCACGGCGCAGGCCAGCCTGGCCGTCGGGTTCGGTGCAGCGCGCACGGCGTACGACGGTGGCTGGCACTCCTATCTGTCGTCGCTCAAGCCGGTGCCGACCAGCGCGAGCTCTTGGACCACCGAGTGGAACCTCTCGGCCATGGTGCTGGCAGCCAGCGAGGACAAGACCGTCCGCGGCGGTTTCGTCGCGGCGCCGGCCCGCCCCTGGTCATGGGCGAACTCCTTGCAGAGCCTCGCGGTCTACCACGCGGTGTGGTCGCGCGACCTCTACCAGATCGCGACCGGACTGCTGGCTGTCGGCGACACGGCCGCGGCCAACCGGGCCCTCGACTTCCTGTGGAACGTGCAGCAGCGGCCGGACGGGTCGTTCCCGCAGAACTCCCGGTTGGACGGGACACCGGTCTTCGGTGACCTGCAGATGGACGAAGTGGCGTTCCCGATCGTCCTGGCCCAGCAGCTCGGCCGGACCGGGGCGTCGGACTGGGCTCACGTGCAGCGCTCGGCTGACTACATCGTGGCAAAGGGTCCCTTCACTCCGCAGGAGCGCTGGGAGAACGCGACGGGATACTCCCCGGCCACCATCGCCGCCGAGATCGCCGGTCTGGTCTGTGCTGCCGACATCGCGCAGTCCAACGGTGCGAAGAAGTCCGCGGCGACCTATCTCAAGACAGCGGACGCCTGGGCCAAGAACGTGCAGTCGTGGACGGCGACATCGACCGGGCCCTACTCGAGCGCGCCCTACTACCTGCGCATTAGCGACGACAACGACCCCAACGACGGTCACCTGATGCAGGTCTCCGACGGCGGGCCGCTCATCGACGAGCGACAGGTCGTCGACCCCAGCTTCCTCGACCTGGTCCGCCTCGGCGTCAAGCCTGCGAGTGACCCGACGATCCGCAACTCGCTGCAGGTGGTCGACCAACAGCTGAGCTACCTCACCCCCAACGGACGGTTCTGGCACCGTGCCAGCTTCGACGGGTACGGCGAGAAGGCGGACGGCTCGCAGTGGGAGCCCACGAGCCCGGGCTCCGCGCTGACCCACGGCCGTGGCTGGCCGCTGCTCGGCGGGGAGCGCGGTGAGTACGACCTGGTGGCCGGCTCGACCGCGGGCGCGCAGCAGCTCCTCGACACGATGGGCCGGGCCGCCGACGACTCGAGCCACCTGATGGCCGAACAGGTCTGGGACCTCAACCCGCCGTCGGGGCAGCCCGGCTTCACCCCCGGGGAGCCGACCTTCTCGGCGACGCCGCTGGCGTGGACGCACGCCGAGTTCCTGCGGCTGGCCGCATCCATCGACGCGGGTGCACCGGTCGAGACACCGCAGGTGGTCGCCTGCCGCTACGGCTCCGAGGCCTGCACCAGCAGCTGACCCCGCTGAGCCGCGAGCGCGGGCCATGAAGACGTGAATTGTGCTGATCAGCAGCGCTGATCAGTAGCCGCCACCGCCACCGCCACCCCCGCCACCGCCGCCGCCCCCGCCGTAGGCGAGCGCGATCACGACCACGATCGCCACCACGACGACCGCTCCGACGATCCACAGGATCGTGCTCCGGGACTTGGTGGTGCCTGCCATGACGACTCTCCTCATGAGTTGGGTTCGCCATGGATTACGGCGTGCGCCGGTCACCTGGTTCATCCGGATGCGCCTGTCGGCACCTCTGTAGCGCTCGAGGCGAGCGCTGCGCGCGGGGCTCGGTCAGGCCGGGCCGTAGCCGCCGGGTGCCGGGGGCCCGGCCGCTTGCGGGCCGGCGCCGTGCACGTCGCGTAGCCGGAAGTAGCTCAGGGTCAGGACCAGAGCGACGTACGGCGAGATGAGCGTGCCGGACACGATGCCCCCGATGAAGCTGCGCGCGGCCTGCGGCAGCACCGCCAGCACCAGCGCGATCAGGATGCTGACGACCAGCAGCAGGAGGAACACCAGGATGATGGTGCCGAACACCTGCCAGCCGTGTCCCTTGACCAGCGCCCGACTGCGTTCGAACGCGCCGCCGATGCCTGCACCCTCGAGCACGATCACCGGCACGATCAGGCACCAGATGGTGAGCAGGAACAGGCCGGGGACGATGATCAGGACGAATCCGATGCCGATGGCGATGCCGGCGAGAATGGATGCGATGGCCACTGTCCCCACGAAGGGCCGGGCTGCCTCCACCGTCTGGCGGATCGAGAAGTCCACTCGGCCGTCCCGGACGTCCTCGGCCGCCTTGATCAGCGTGGCCTGCAGCAGGAAGGCCGCGATGATGCCGACGATGAACGCGAGGAACTGGCCGAACGGACCCAGCAGGCTGAACACGGCCTGGATGATCGCGGCCACTACGTAGATCACGAAGGCGATGGTCAGTAGGTGACGGGTGTGGGCCTTGTACATGGTCCAGGCTTCGCTGAGTACTCCGGCAAGGGGGTTCACGCCCAGAGGTATACCGCATCCCGGCCGGTCACGGGACCCTCGAGCGCTCGGGACATGGACTTCGGCGCGGGCTCCACAGCCCCTTGCAGGACCCTGGCCGTACGTTCCAGGTGCCCGTCTCAGGACCCTGGCCGGAGCCGGGCGGTTCGTTGCCAGGCGCTGTCTCAGGACCCGGGCCGGAGCCAGGCGGCTCGCTCCCGACGTACGTGCTCGAGGCTGCCCAGCCACTGGCGGCCCCCGGTGTCGCGCCAGACGTCCACCCAGCCGGGCCGTCCCTGTGCGGCCCACGCACGAGCCGTCTCGACCAGGCTGACCAGCCGCGCCTCGACGGTGTCGAGCAGCTCGCTCAGGTCGATCTCGCCATAGGCAGCCACGAAGCGTCGCAGCCGTGGCGCCCGGGGGCGCGCGGGTATGCTGAGCCGCTCGCACGCGGCATCGTCGTAGAGCGGCACGAACCGGTACGCCGCGTAGGCCAGGTCCCAGATCGGCGGACCGGGTGCGGCGAGATCCCAGTCGATGAAGACCGGGGTCCCGTCGCTCGACCAGATGGTGTTGGCGGGCGAGAGGTCGTTATGGAGATGACCGGTCCGGTCCGAGGCGCCCCCACCATGTGCTGCCACGGGCGCTCGGGTGAGCGGGCGAACGCCGTGGTCGCGTCGTGCAGGGCACGGATGGCACGCGCCACGACCACGAGGCCCTCGTCGTCGACGTCGTCGAGCTGCTGTCCGGCTACGTAGCCGAGCACCTCGCGGCCGCGCTCGTCGAAGCCCTTCGGCCGAGGGGCGCACGACAGGCCGGCGGCGGCGAGCTGGTGCAGCAGGTCCTGGACCACGCCGGACCACGGGCCGGACTGGCGGCGCACGGTGTCGCCCACCCGCTCGACAGCGGTGAGCCCACCGCCAGTGAGCCCGCCATCGGTGACCGGCTGGCCCGGTTTTTGCGATGTCTCGTGGTCGCCCGTCACGCGATGCGGCTGACCGCCGCGCCGGGCTGGTGGACGGTGCCCGGCGTACGCCGCTCGCCCAGCCAGAACTGCTCGCGGACCGCTTCGGCGGCCTCGGCCCACAGCGGGACCCCGCCGGCGCCGAAAGCGGGGCAGGCCCAGGTGCCGTCGACCTCGACCAGCCGGATGCCGGGCTGGTCCAGCCAGCGGAGCACGCACTCGGTCTCCTCGGCGGACGCAGCGGGCAGTGGTCCACGCACAGTGGGCACCTGCTCGGCCGTGGCGACCAGCGTCGCGGCGACGTCACGAGGGTCGGTGCCGCGAGCCGCGACGGCGGTGGCCACCAGCCTCCCGTGTCGGGTCACCACGACCTCCCAGGCGCCGTCGTCGCGGAACCGCGCGGCCACCAGCTGCGCGCAGCCGTTCAGGGCGGTGAGTCGTTGCAGCCGTGCGGCGGCCCGGACGAACGCTGCGAGCCGGTCGCGGTGCACCGCCGCGTCCTCGTAGCGTTCCGCGTCGGACAGGATCCGGACCTTGCGGGTCACCGCCTGCACGAGAGCGCGGACGTCACCGAGCATCGCCGCCCGCACCGCGTCGACGTGGGCGGCGTAGTCGGTGAGGCTCTCGCTGCCGTCGCAGGGGGCGTGGCAGCGACCCATCTCGGCCAGTGCGCAGGCAGAGATCGGCCGGCGGGGCGACAACCGGGGGGTGCACTGACGCAACGGGAACGCTTCGTAGACCGCCGCGGCCGCCAGCTCGAGCAGCCGCCGAGAGCCGAACGGACCGAGGTAGGTGGCCCCGTCGTCCTTGACGTCGCGGACCTGCGAGAGCCGGGGGAAGGGCTCCACGGTGAGCTTGAGCCAGTGGGCGCGCTCGGGAAAGCGGGACCGGCGGTTGTAGCGGGGCTTGTGCGCCGCGATCAGCCGCAGCTCACGCACCTCGGCCTCGAGCGGCGTGGCGCACACGATCGGCCGGACTGCAGCGGCGAGTCCCACCATCTCGGTCATCCGCGCGCGGGTCTCGGACGATGTGAAGTAGTTGCGGACCCGGCTGCGCAGGTCCTTCGACTTGCCGACGTACAGCACCTCGTCGCGCTCCCCGAGGAACACGTAGACCCCGGGCGCGTGGGGCAGGCCCTCCGCCAGGTGCCGCTTCTGCCGCTGGGCCGCGGAGACCCGCGAGGAGAAGGTCGTCAGCTCCTCCAGCGAGCGCACGCCGAGGTTGCCGAGCCGCTCGATCAGGCCGTGCAGCACGTCGACGGTCGCGCGGGCGTCGGACAGCGCCCGGTGGTCGGGCGTGGTGCCCGCGCGGAAGACCCGCGCGAGGGTGGCCAGCTTGCAGTTGGGCGCCTCGTCGCGGGTGACGACCTGACGGGCGAGGCGCACCGTGTCGAGGACCTGCGGCCCCGGCCACTGGTGTCCGGTGACCTCGCAGGCGGTCTTGAGAAACGACATGTCGAAGCCGGCATTGTGCGCGACGAGGACCGCGCCCTGGGCGAACTCCAGGAAGCTCGGCAGCACGGTCGGCAACCGCGGCGCGTCGGCCACCATCGATGTGGTGATGCCGGTGAGCACCGAGATGAACGGCGGGATCGGGACGCCCGGGTTGACCAGCGTCTGGAACTCGCCGAGCCGCTCGCCACCACGCACCTTCACCGCCCCGATCTCGGTGATCTCACAGGCCGCGGGGGAGCCGCCGGTGGTCTCGAGGTCGACGACGACGAAGGTCACCTCGTGCAGCGCGGTGCCGAGCTCGTCGAACGTGGCCTGTACGCCGCGCGCCAGCGCCCCGGTCGGAGCTGACGGCGGCGGAGGTCCCATGTCCCACGACGTTAGGCAGATCCTCGGACAGAACCCCGCAGGCACACCGTGCGGGCACCCTGCATGGTCCGCGCTGCCCCACCCACAAGATCGGTTGGCACGTTGGGACACGAGACGCCGGCCGCCGTACGGCGTGTCTTTGTCCCAACGTCCCAACTGCGAGGAGGGCGACCGCGGCCACCAGGGAGCCGTAGGCTGCCCGGCGTGTCCGTGCCGCCCAACGTCACACCCCAGACGCGATGGCGGTGCGCCCGGTGCGGGAACCTGACCCGCTTCGACGTGACGCGACGCAGCCGGGTGCGTGAGTTCGTGCACCTCGACCTGTCGGGCGAGTCGAGCGTCGAGGAGCGCGAGGTCCTCGACGAGACCCTCGAGCAGGTCCGCTGCCGGTGGTGCGACGCGACCGACATCGAGGTGGTCGCACGTCCGGAGGCGGTCGACGGGTGACCGCCCCGCCAGGTGATCTTGTGCGCGGACAGGCGTGGTGAGCGGCGCAAAAGTCTCATGATCGTCCGCGGAGCCGCTCGTGCAGGGGCCTCTACGCAGGGCGAGCGGCAATACTGAAGTGGTGACCAGTGAGGCAGTGACCCCCGGCGACGAGCCGGGCGAGCACGCCTGGGAGGGCCCGTTGCCGGAGGCCGTCCGGCTGCGGGTCGTCGCGCTGGCTTCCGACGCGCTCGGCGCGATGGGCGACGACGAGGTGCCGCTGGCGCTGCGCAAGTTCCGCAGCTGGGCACCGTCCCGGCGTACCAAGCTGGCGGCCACCCCGCTCGCCACCGCGGTCGACCACGACCCGATCTTCCGCCAGCGGGTGGCGACCCGGCTGCGGGAGAGCGCCCCGCAGCTCAGCTCCGCACTCGAGGCCGGCGGTCCACCGGCCGCTGCCGACCCGGTCGAGGTGGCCGCCGCCGCCTACCTGCTGCATGCCAGCGGCTGGCCGGACCTGGTCGCCAAGGCCGGTGCCGCCGCGGCGCGGGCCAGCGAGATCGCCGAGACGTCGCAGGCGACGAGCACCATCGCACGGCTGCAGGAGTCGGTTGCCGCGCTGCGCGCCGAAGGCCGCGCCGAGCTGGCGCGGGCGCGCGCCGACGTCGAAGCCGCCCAGGCCGAGACGGCAGCGGTCCGCAAGGAGCTGCGTGAGGAGAGAGGCGCGCGCCGCAGGGCCGAGCGGGCCGTCGCCGACGCCGAGACGCGCTCGGCCGCGGCGGTGGACGCCGCCGCAGCCGCCTCCGCGCAGGCCGAAGAAGAGGTGCGTCGGGTGCGCGCCCGGCTGGCCGAGGCCGAGGTCGAGGTGGAGGCGGCACGTCGGGCCAGTCGCGAGGGCCGCACTGTGGGCGACGCCCGGGCCCGGCTGCTGCTGGACACTGTCGTGGAGGCGGCCGCGGGGCTGCGCCGCGAGCTGGCCCTGCCGCCCACGTCGGACCGGCCGGCCGACTTCGTCGAGGGTGCCGCGCCCGGCTCGTCGGTCACGACGCAGACCGAGCAGGGCCGTCCCGCCGACGACCCGGCGGCACTCGACCAGCTGCTGGCGCTGCCCCAGGTGCACCTGATCGTCGATGGCTACAACGTGACCAAGACCGGCTACCCCGACCTGCCGCTGGAGGCCCAGCGGTCCCGGCTTGTCGGTGCCCTCGTCGCGCTGGCCGCGCGCTCTGCCGCGGAGGTGACGTGCTGCTTCGACGGGGCCACGGTCGAGGGGCGGGTGCCGTCGATGTCCGGCCGGGGGGTGCGGGTGCTGTTCAGCAAGCCGGGGGAGATCGCCGACGACCTGATCCGCCGGCTGGTACGTGCCGAGCCGCCCGGCCGCCCGGTGGTCGTGGTGTCCTCCGACCAGGAGGTGGCCGACGGCGTACGCCGGTCCGGGGCCCGCGCCGTGTCGGCCGCCGCGCTGGTACGCCGCCTCGACCGCGGCTGAGCGCTCGGCTGGACCTGCTGCTCGGCCGTCCCGGAGTTGTGTCCGACCCCCTTCCTAGGGTCGTCGGTGACGGACGCGCCGCCTGGTGCACCGCACGATGCGACCCCAAGGAGGGGCCCGTGATCATCGACTGTGACAGCTGCGAGGTGCGCGGCATGGCGTGCGGTGACTGCGTCGTCACCGCGCTGCTCGGCGCGCCGCCGTCCGGGGTGGAGATCGACGACGGCGAGCGCGACGCGCTGAGCGCGCTGGCCGACTCCGGGCTCGTGCCGCCACTGCGCCTGGTCGTCACGCCGCGCCCGGAGCCCGGCAGTGGCGCCGCGGCAGCAGCCGGTTGAGCCGCCGAGCCAGAAGAGTCGTTGTCCCCGAAGAAATCGTCGTCCGAGGCGAGGTGGCTGTTCGTGGAGCTGCCGTTACGGCGCGTGGGGTGATGCAGGTCACAGGCCCGCCGTACACACGATAAGTCGTTCGGAACTACCACATGTCCCCATTGGCGATCCACAGGGACACACCCCCAGGTTTGAAAGGCCATCGGGCGACCCATAGGGTCCAGGACAGGTACGTGTGGTGTCGCTGCCCGACCCGTGGACAGCAGCACGTTCCTACCGCCGAGTTCGACCGGTCACGACGACTGGGGAAGACCAGGGGGCGACCCCCTGTCCAGTTGACCGATCGGAGCCGGGGACCCACCAGTTCCTGGGGCGAATCGAGGCGGCCGCCGCGACCCGGTGACCATCTCGTAGGGCAACCTTCTGGCCCGAGCCCGTCAGCTCACCCGGTAGGCGGGAGTCAAAGAAGGAGTTTCGCCGCGTGGCGCAGTCGCCCCGTACCCCTGCTCGCCGTCTAGCCCTCCGCCGTGTCGTCGCCGCCCTCGTGGTGACCGTCGCGAGCATCGCCGCCCTCGCCACCGTGCCGGGGTCCGCATCTGCCAGCCCCAAGCCCACCATCGCCCAGGTGCAGCGCCGGGTCGCCGCCCTGAACCGCCAGGCGGAGCAGGCGACAGAGCGCTTCGACCAGGCGCGCATCGCCCTCGCCGACGCCCAGCGCCAGCTGACCGCCGTGCAGAACAAGTTCGACCGGCAGCGCGCCGCCCTCGCCGCCGAGGAGCGGCTGGTCGGCCAGATGGCCACCGCGGCCTACAAGTCCGGCGGTGTCAGCCCGTCACTGCAGCTGATCCTCTCGCGCAACCCTGACTCGTTCCTCGAGCAGGCCAGCGCGCTTCGTCAGCTCAACCGCAAGCAGGCAGACACGCTGCGCCGGATGCTCACCGCCCGCCAGCGGCTGGCCAGCGACCGAGCCGCCGTCACGCAGCAGCACGCCCGCGCAGCGGCGATCAAGTCCCAGATCGCGGGGCAGCGCAAGACGATCGAGGACAAGCTCGCGCAGGCCAAGGACCTCCTCGGCAGTCTGAAGGCCGCCGAGCGGCGCCGGCTCGAGGCGCTGCAGCGCGCACAGGTGCTGCGGGCGTCGCGCTCCGCGACGCGGACCCTCCCGACGCCGACGTACAGCGGCCCGGCTTCCGGTGCCGCGGCGACCGCGGTGCGCACGGCGTACGGGCAGCTCGGCGACCCGTACGTCTACGGCGCGGCCGGCCCCGACGCGTTCGACTGCTCGGGTCTGACCATGTACTCCTGGGGGGCCGCGGGTGTCGGCCTGCCGCACTCCTCGTCGGCGCAGTACTCCGCGACGCGTCACGTGTCGCTCTCGGAGCTGCAGCCGGGCGACCTGGTCTTCTACTACAGCCCGATCAGCCACGTCG